>JBQCJQ010000767.1:0-3639 GCA_051952615.1 Humibacter sp. | reverse complement strand
GGTCGCTCGTTCTCACCGGGCGCCTGCTGCGGGGTCAGGAAGTCGTCGAGTGGGGCCTGGCGGACGAGGCCGTCGCCCGCGACGAGGTGCTCGGGCGCGCTCTGGCGCAGGCCGCGGCCCTGGCGGAGCTCCCGCCCCTGGCGTTCCGCTGGACCAAGCGCGCCCTCAACAACCGGCTGAAGGCCGCCGTCGCGCAGTACGCCTCGGAGGGATACGCGCTCGAGAGCCTCACCATGCTTTCCACCGATCACGCGGAGGCTGCGGCGTCATTCGCCGAGAAGCGCGACCCGCGACCGTACGAGGGGCGATAGCCGATGGAGTTCGGAATCGAACAAGCCGAGCGGGACGTGCTGGCGCAGTTCCGCGCGTATCTCGACGAGCTGCAGGCGGAGGGCTTCACCCCTGCCGTCCCGCCCCTGGTCCGTCCGGACCACGCGATGGCGCCGGAAGACATCGCCGAACGCCGGCGGTTCATCCAGCGCCTCGGCCGCGACGGGTGGCTGGGAATCGCGTGGCCCGAAGAGTACGGCGGTCGCGATCTCGGCTACATGGCGCAGTGGCTCGTCATCGAGGAGCTGTCGTGGCGCAAGCTTCCCGAGATGCTGATGTCCGTCACGATGATCGGACCGACGCTCATGCGCGCCGGCTCCGACGAGCACAAGCGCCGGTACCTCGGCGGCATCCTCGCCGGCGAGATCGAGTTCTGCCTGGGCTTCAGCGAGCCTGGCGCCGGCACGGATCTTGCCGCGCTGCAGACGCGTGCGGCGCTCGAGGGCGACGAGTACGTCGTCAACGGCCAGAAGGTGTACACCACCGGCGCGCAGTACGCGACCCACATCTGGCTCGCGGTGCGCACCGGCGCCCCCGACACACGGCATCGCGGCATCAGCCTGCTCATCGTGCCGATCGACACCCCGGGCATCACGATTCGCCCGATGATCACGCAGGCCGACTACCGCACCAACGAGGTCTTCTTCGACAACGTGCGGGTGCCGGTCGAGAACCGGGTCGGCGACGAGAACGGGGGCTGGGCGGTCATCGCGCTGTCACTCGACCTCGAGCGCAACCTGAACGCGAACCTGCAGGCGCGAGAGCTGGACGAGATCATCCAATGGGCGGAGGAGGCCGATGCCGACGGCCGACGCCCCGCGGACGACGACCTCGTCCGGGTGGAACTGGGCATGCTCGCCGCGCGCGTCGAGATCGTTCGGCTCATGTCGGCCCAGGTCGCCTCTCTCATCGCCCGTCAGGAGCCACTGGCGTCGGAGGCGTCGATGGCCAAGGTGTGGAGCTCCGAGACGTTCCAGGAGCTGCCGAGCGTCGCGCTCGATCTGATCGGCGCGGACGGTCTGCGTTCGGTCGGATCGGCGGGAGCGCCGGTGCATGGTCTCCCGGAACTTGACTACCGGGAGTCCCCGGTCCGCAAATTCGCCGCCGGCACCAACGAGGTGCAGCGAGACATCATCGCGCAGCGCGCCCTCGGGCTGCCGCGCAACCGCTGACGGAAGGAGTCGCGTGGACACGCGTCTGTCGGAGATCCAGCAGGAGTTGGTCGCCTCGGCGAACGCCGCACTCGAGAAGCACGCCGGCCTCGATACGATCGACGCCAGCGTGGCGCTTGCATCCGGCTACGACGAGCGCCTGTACGCGCTGTTCGCCGAGATGGGATGGACCTTCCTGGGCGTCGAGACCGACGAGGAATCGACTCTCGTCGAACTCGGTCTCATCGTGGAGCGGCTGGGTTACTTCGGCGTCCCGACCCCGCTGCGCGCGGTCATGTCGGCGGCGAACCTGGTCGCCCGCGCGAGCGGAGGCGAGGCGCCGCTGCTGGAGCAGATCTCCGAGGGTGCCGTCGCCGTGGTTGTCGACGCCACAGGCGGGGCGGACCGTCCCCGGCTGGTGGAGTGGGCCGGCGTCTCCAGTGTGCTCGTCGTCGCCACGAGGGACGGCGACGACGTCGTGGTGAGGGCCGTGGATCCCGCATCCGTCCGCATCGATCCGGTGCCGGTGTTCGACGCGGAGCGCACCGACGAGGTGGTGGTCGCCGACGCCGACGGCGGCGAGATCGGGCGCATGGCGGATGCCGACTGGCAAGAGTGGCGTGCCGTCGACCGTCTGCTGCGCGCGGCAGACATCCTGGGCGCGGCTCGGCGGTCACTGGATCTGACGGTGCAGAATGCGAAGACCCGCAACCAGTTCGGACGCCCGATCGGCGCGTTCCAGGCCGTCCAGCACCATGCCGCAGACATGCGGATGGACATCGAGGCCACCTCGCTGCTGGTCTGGTCGGGACTGTGGCGCGCCGCGCACGGTCACGACGTGATCCGGACGTCGCTCATGGCCGCATGGCAAGCATCTGAGACGGGGCAGCGGGTCTCGAAGAGCGCGGTGCAGCTGCACGGCGGCGTGGGGTTCATCAAGGAGTACCCACTGCACCACTTCTATCGCCGCACCAAGGCACAGCGGCTGCGCTTCGGCGCGTCGCGCGACCTGCTCAGAGAACTCGGGGGAGCGGTGATGATCGCCGCGCGCGCCGGGGACTTCCGCGAGCGGTTCGTCGATTGGCCGGAGTCGCCCCGATGAGCACGACCGTTCCGCTCGCCGGCCTCGTCGTGGTGGAGCGTTCGCGCGGCATCGCCGGGGGGTTCGCCGGCCGGCAGCTGGCGGATGCCGGCGCCGACGTCGTCGTGGTGCGGCCCGAGGCGCCGGAGTGGTGGGCCGAGGACGTGGGGGAGGAGCTGCGGGGCTATCTCGACGCCGGAAAGCGGGTAGTGGACGATTCGTCGTTCGAGGCGTTCGCGGCGCTCGCAGCCTGCGCCGACATCGTCGTGTGGGAGTGCGCGACTCCGCCCGCGGTCGATGAGATCGCCCGCATCGGCACCGATCGCGCTCTCGTGCTCATCACTCCCCGCGGGGTGACCGGTCCGCGAGCGCACGAGCCGTGGACGGAGTTCACGCTCCAGGCGGAGTCGGGCTCCCTGCACCTGCGTGGCGACGAAGACCGGCACGCCGTGCGAAGCGGCAGCGACGAGACACTGTGGCTGGCGGGGGCGATCGCGGCCACCGCGTCCCTCGCCGCACTGACCCTCGGGCGCGCGAGCGTCACCGACTGCTCGCTGCTCGCGGCCGGAATCTGTGCCACGAACAACTTCATCGACCTGGGCTCGTCGCTGTCGAAGGACACACCTGCCACGCCCCGCGTCCGGCGCCGGCTGCTGCCCTCGGTGGAGCCGGCCAGTGACGGCTGGGTGGGCTTCAACCTCGGCTCGGCGCAGAACCTCGAGGACTTCCTCGTGATGATCGACCGGCCGGAGCTGCTCGCTGACGAGCGCTTCCGCTCCGCCGCCGGCCGCTACGACAGCGGTGACGAGTGGAACGACATGGTTCGCGCGTGGACCAGCGCGCACACCGTGCAGGAGATCCTCGAGACGGCGACGCTGTTCCGCGTGCCCGTCGCACCCGTCAACGACGGCCGCTCGATCCTTGAGGACCCGCAGGTCGTCGCGCGGGAGTTCTTCCGGCCGGCGCCCGACGGCGTCGGCGTCCATCCCGTGGCGCCGTTCCTGTTGGCGGGCGAACGGCCGGGGCGCACGCGCACGCGAGCCGCCCACGTCGCCGTCTCGGATCTGGGGCTGGAGG
>JBQCJQ010000766.1:0-2114 GCA_051952615.1 Humibacter sp. | reverse complement strand
GGCACGCGTCGCCCTCGGCACGCACGAGCGAGTGCGACGACCGATACGCTTGGAGGTTCTGCCACATCGCCATTGCTAAGGGGGTTTCCGTGTCGTCAGAGCCGTCAACGTCAGCCGCGTCGGCTCCGACGTCGCGCACCGAGAAGCCCTTCCCGTGGCTGGGAATGCTCGCGCTCGCCGCCGCAGCATTCCTCGCGGTCACGAGTGAGACGCTGCCCACCGGTCTCCTGCCCGAGATCGCCGCCGGCCTGAACGTCACGGCACCGCAAGCCGGGCTGCTCGTGTCGGTGTACGCCTTCACGGTCGTCATCGCCGCGACGCCGCTGACGGCGCTGACGAGGCGCATCCCACGACGCCTGCTGGTGGTCATCGTGATCGTCGTGATCGGCCTCAGCTCGTTGCTCCTGGCCGTTGCGCCGAACTACGGCGTCGCCGTGGTGGCGCGCATCACGGGCGGCATGGCGCACGGCGTCTTCTGGGCGGTGACGGGCGCCTACGCCGGCCACATCGTCGCGCCCCGGCACCTCGCGCGCGCCGTCTCGATCACATCGGGCGGTGTCTCGCTCGCCCTGATCCTCGGATCCCCGCTCGCCACCATCGTCGGCCACGCCTACGGGTGGCGCTTCGCTTTCGCCATGGTGGGATGCCTGCTCGTCGTCGGCGCCGTCGTGGTGGGCATCATGCTGCCGAAGGCGCCGCGCGAGCCGCTTCCCCTGACGACGGGCGCGACGGTCGTGGTGCGCGGCTCAAAGCGGGACGCGAGCATCGTGCCGGTCATCCTGATCTGCGTGCTGACCGGGTTGATCACGCTCGGCAGCTTCACTTTGAATGCGTACATCGCCCCGTTCGTGATCGGGGCCATGCACCTCGGTGCCGGCGCAGTCGGCCCGATGCTCTTCGTCGGCGGTGTGATGGGCGCCGTCGCAGTGGGGCTCGTCGGGACGATCCTCGGCCGCATCCCGCTCAGCTCGATCTCGGTCGGCCTCGTGCTCACGGCTCTCGGGATCGCGCTCCTCGGCGCGTTCGCGGGCGTGCCTCCCGTGGCGATCGCGGCTTTCGCGCTGTGGGCGCTGGCGTTCGGCGTGATGCCCCCACTGCTGCAGACCGAGCTGCTGCGCGTGTCCTCAGCGCGCTTCCGCGACACGGCGAGTGCTCTGTACACGACGGCGTTCAACGTCGGGATCGGTGGCGGTGCGATCGTCGGAGGCGCCATCTATGCGGTGTGGGGCATCGGCGCCGTGCCGTGGGCGGCGCTTGCGATCCTGGCTCTCGCGGTCGTCATGCTGGTCATCACGATGTGGCCGGGCTCGCCGGTCAGGAGGGCGAGGGCCCTCGCGGTCGCGTGACAGCGCCGGCTCAGAGCCCGGCCGTGATGGAGGTCTGGCTGCCCGGCCCGGCCCTGCCCGCGCCGTCGGAGTAGCGCATCTCGACGGTGTGGGTTCCCGGGCCGACGAGCAGATAGTCGGTGTACCTGCCTGCCCCGTTGAGCGTGAACGCGTCTCGGCTCGCCCCGTCGACGAGTAGCTCGACCCGTGCTTTCGGAACTCCACTCGCGGTCGCCTCGACGAAGAATCCGCCCTGACGGAACAGCCCGCGTGCGGATGCCTGGGGTGCGGTCAACACGAACGACGAGGTCGTCGCCGCCGACGAGAGCCCTGTCGCCGGGTCGGTCTGCGTCGCCGAGACGGTTCCGGCGCCTGCACCGTAACCCGTCAGCGCCGAGTCGAGGCGCCACGCACCGCTGGCGTCGGC
This sequence comes from Humibacter sp., assembly GCA_051952615.1. Classification (GTDB taxonomy): domain Bacteria; phylum Actinomycetota; class Actinomycetes; order Actinomycetales; family Microbacteriaceae; genus Humibacter. Next base: position 362 of record JBQCJQ010000766.1, on the reverse strand, counting down.
CTGTGCGGTGACGGTGGAGCCGCCACCGGTCACGGTGACCGTCGCGCCGGGAGCCGCTGTCCCCGACACCAGCGGGAAGTACTTGCCGTCGCCGGTGTCGACATTGCCAATCGAAGGCGCGGCAGGTGGCTGGGGGTTCGTCGGGGGCGTTCCCGGGTCGCCAGGCGTCGACGTGCCAGGGCCGCTCGGCTTGCTCGGTCCGGTCGGCGTGCTCGGCGCCGTCGGGGAGCTCGGCGTCGTCGGCGTTCCGGGGCTCGTCGACGAACCCGAACCGCCCGATGCGCCCGGCTGGGTGGATGCACTCCGGCTGTCCGCCGTCGGACCCGCGCGTGCGGCGAGGGGTGCGGGGACCGTCGACGTTG
>JBQCJQ010000765.1:0-3425 GCA_051952615.1 Humibacter sp. | reverse complement strand
CGTGTAATTGACGACCGGGGTGTCCTGCGCGAGCTCGGCGATGAAGATCGCGTTGGGCGATTGTCCGTTGAAGTAGTCGCTGGGCGCGGCGAAGCCCTCGGATTCGAGCATGGGCGTGAACCCGGGGAACATGCCGCCGCCCTCGTAGACGAGCTTCTGGCCCTCGAGCGTGCCCAGCGCGAAATTCACGAACTCCCACGCGGTCTTCTGGTTCTTGCTCGCCGTCGGGATCGACAGGTAGGTGCCGCCGTTCACCGCGGCAGTGATGCCGCCTGCCTCGACCGCCGGAGGCAGACGCACGCCCCAGTTGCCTGCCATGTCAGGAGCCTCGTTCTCCATGACGCCGGCCATCCAGCCGCCGGCGGGCATGATCGCGATGTCGTTGTCGCCGCGGAGCTGAGCGAGCAGGTTGTCCCAGCTGCCCTGCACGTCCGCGACGATGCCGAGGTCGTCGGCGCGCTTGATGATGTCGAGGGAGTTGACGCCCGCCTCGCCGTTCATCGTGATGTCGCCCTTCTCATCGAAGTAGAACGAGTTCTGCAGCGCGGTCAGCAGCTGCCACAGACCGGCCGAGTCGGCTTCGGTCGCGGCCTTGTCGACGGCGAAGAGCGGGACGCCGGTCTTCTCCTTGATGACGACACCGGCGTCGAGCAGGTCGTCCCAGGTCTCGATCGCGTTGATGTCGACGCCCGCCTGCTCGAACAGATCGGAGCGGTAGAAGAACCCGGTCGCGTTGACCTCGTACGGGATGCCGTAGACGGAGCCGTCCGCCCCGGAGCCGCTCTTCCACGCGCCCGAGGGGAACTCGGACTCCAGCGAGTCGGCGCCGAAGTCGCGCAGGTCGACCAGCTGCCCGGGGAACTTCTCGACGTAGTTGCCCATGTAGTCGATCCCGATGTTCAGGATGTCGGGCAGGCCCTGGCCGCCGGCGGCCATTCCCGTCGTGATCTTCTCCCAGATCGCGGGGTTGCCCACGTCCTGGACGTCGACCTCGACGTCGGGGTAGAGCTTCTGGAACGCGGGGATCGCGGCCTTCAGGCCGTCGCCCGGGGCGTTCCACGTCCAGACGGTGATCTTGCCGCCGACCTCGCCCTCTGCGGCGGTATCGGCGTCCGTGCCGGACGAGCATCCGGCGAGCGCCACCACGGTGGCCGCTGCGGCGGCCGTGGCCGCCATGCGCAGCGCGCCCTTCCTCTGGGTGAACCTCATTGTTCGCTGTTCCTTTCCTGTTGGTGCAGGGTCCGCGGGATTCGCGTCACGGCGACGCTAGCGCACGGTTCGGTATATATGCAATGCTCTATTGCAAGTTTGCAACGGAGGAAACATGGTCGCCGAACTGTTCCATCTGCGGGAGGCCGGCATCAGCCTCGTCGTCGAGTCATCGCCGGACTCTCTGCCGTCGGTGCTGTACTGGGGGCGATCACTGGGGGATCTCGATCACGCAGCGCTCGCCGCCCTCGCCGAGCTCGCCCGGGGCGTGCGCGTCGGCAACGAACTCGACGAGCCTCGAACCGTGGGACTCCTCGCCGAGGCACGGCAGGCCTGGATGGGCCCGCAGGGCCTCTCCGGTCACCGCGCTGACGGCACGGGCGCGTTCCCTGCCTTCGCCGGCGTGTCCGTCGTCCGCGAACACGCGGACTCGGCCGTCGTCGCGGACCGCCTGCTGGCCTCAGGCGCCGATGCCGAAGCGGGCATCAGCGTCCGCCTCGAGATCGAGATGCTCGTCTCGGGCCTCGCCCGCGTCCGCGCGACGGTGCGCAACGACGGTGACTCGGTGTACACGGCGGACGACCTCACCCTCGCCCTCCCCGTCCCCGGACGCGCAGTGGAGCTGCTCGACTTCTCGGGGCGCCACAACGGCGAGCGCCGCCCCCAGCGATCGGCCCTGGTCGACGGCACCCACCTCCGCGAGGCGCGGCGCGGACGCACGGGGCAGGATGCCGCGACGCTCCTGGTCGCCGGCACGCCGGGCTTCGGGCCGGAGCGGGGCGAGGTGTGGGCGGTCCACGTGGCATGGTCAGGCAACCAGCGCATGTGGGCCCATCGCTCCAACGGCGGACGCACCGCGCTCGGCGGGGGCGAGCTGCTGCTGCCCGGCGAACTCGAGCTGACGCCGGGCTCCGAGTACACCGGGCCCTGGCTGTACGCCAGCTACGGCGACGGGCTGGACGAGGCATCCGCCCGCATCCACCGCATGCTGCGCGCCCGGCCGAACCATCCGCCGATCGGACGGCCCGTCACACTGAACAAGTGGGAGGCGGTGTACTTCGATCATCGGCCCGAACTGCTCATCGACCTCGCCGACCTCGCCGCCGCGACGGGCGTCGAACGCTTCGTGCTCGACGACGGCTGGTTCGGATCCCGCCGCCACGACCGGGCCGGCCTGGGCGACTGGACCGTCTCGGAGGCAGTGTGGCCCGACGGCCTCGCCCCCCTCGTCGATCACGTGCGCCGTCTCGGAATGCAATTCGGAATCTGGTTCGAGCCCGAGATGGTCAACCCCGACTCGGACCTTGCACGCCGGCATCCCGAGTGGATCCTCTCCCCGCGCCGACGGGACGCGCCGCTCGCCCGGCAGCAGCTGGTGCTCAACGTCGCCCACCCCGGCGCGTACGCACACCTCCGCGAACACATCGTCGCCCTCGTGACGCGGCATCGCATCGACTACATCAAGTGGGACCACAACCGCGATCTCGTCGAGCCCGTCGACCGCACGACCGGTCGCGCCGGCGTCCACGCCCAGACCGTCGCCGTCTATCGACTCATCGACGAGGTGCGGGCCGCGTGCCCGTGGCTCGAGATCGAATCCTGCTCCGCGGGCGGCGGGCGCATCGACCTCGGGATCGTCGAGCACACCGACCGGTTCTGGACGAGCGACTCCAACGATCCGCTGGAGCGGCAGCGCATCCAGCGCGGCACCAGTCTGCTCGTCCCACCCGAGCTGCTGGGGTCGCACGTCGGCGCGGCGCGGGCGCACACCTCCGGCCGCACGAGCTCTCTCGCGTTTCGCGCGATCACGGCGATGATCGGCAGCTTCGGCATCGAGTGGGACCTCCGTGAGGCCTCGGCCGACGAGCTCGGCGAACTGCGCGCGTGGATCGCCGAGTTCGTGCGGCTCCGCCCGCTCATCGAGCGCGGCACGCTGCTGCGCCTGGAGACCCAGGCCGCTCTCGTCGCTCAGAGCATCGTCGCCGAGGACCGCGCCCACGCGCTGGTCACCATCGCGTCGATCGACACTCCCACGCATCTCCCCGGTCCGGCCGTCGTGCTCCGCGGCCTCGACCCGCAGCGCTCGTACCGACTGGCGCGGGTGCAGGCGGCATCCGTCGATCCGACCGCGTCGCGCCCCCAGCCCGCTTGGTGGTCGGAGCCGTGCGTGCTACCGGGATCGGTGCTGATGACGGCTGGGCTTCCGTCGCCGATCC
>JBQCJQ010000764.1:0-2314 GCA_051952615.1 Humibacter sp. | reverse complement strand
CTCCGCCCGCGCGGCGGCGCCGGCCCGCCTCGCGGCGCCGGCCCGCTTCGCGTCGCTGACCCACCACCCTGCCGCCGACCCGCCACCGTAGCGTCGACCCACCACCCTGCCGCCGAGTCACCACAGTGCCCGCCGGCCCACCAACCTGCCCCCGCCCCACCACTGTGCCGTCGAGCCACCACCCAAGCGTCGAGCCACCACCGAAGTGCCGACCCGCCACCGAAACCGCGCGGGGAAGGTGGTGGCTCGGCGACAAGGTGGTGGTTCGCAGTGCGACGCCGCGGAGGTGGTGGTTGGCGGACGACGCCGCGCGGGTGGACGACGCGGGCACGACGCGGGCGGGGCAGGTGCGGTGCGGACGGCACAACGCAAAGCGCGCACCCCAATGGGATGCGCGCCGCGATGTGCTCGAGGCTCAGCCCGCCGAACGCTCCTGGTAGTCGTCTGAGCGACTCTCGGGCTCGTAGTCCTCCCACGCCGCGTAACGGTCGTCGTTGTGGGAGTGACCGGTGAGCTCGCGCTCCAGCTGGTCGTAGTCGACCGACGGGCTGTAGGACTTCAGCTCGCGGGCGATCTTGGTGTGCTTTGCCTTCTGACGGCCGCGCCCCATGCGAGACCCCCTCACGATGACAGGCCCGGGGCGGATCACGCTCAACCGGGTGGGAGAACAGGGATTGAAAACTAGCGACCAGTTTAGCATGCAGGCCATGCTCAGCCTGGGTAGTCGTTCACAGTCATGCGTGATGGGATATATCGTGTCCCCAGTGTCTGAACGCGCCCAGGTGGTGGTCATCGGCGCGGGTCAAGCTGGGCTCGCCGTCGCGTATTACCTCAAGCGTTTTCAGCTGGAGCCAGGCGTCGACTTCGTGATCTACGACCGCGGCCCGGGGACCGGCGGTGCGTGGCAGTTCCGGTGGGATGCCCTCCGTCTCGGCAGCGCGCACAAGGTGCACGACCTTCCCGGCATGCAAGAACTCGGCATCAGCTTCGACACCGCGGATCGCACGCTTCCCGCCAAAGACATCGTCGCTGGCTACTACCGCCGCTACGAGGACCACTTCGGCCTTCAGGTGCGTCGTCCGGTCACGGTCAGCTCCGTCGTCAACCGAGGCGCCGACCTCGTCGTGCAGCACTCCGAGGGAGAGACCGCCGCGCAGGTGCTGGTGAACGCGACCGGAACGTGGGGCTCCCCGTTCGTGCCGTACTACCCGGGCGCAAGTACATTCCGCGGACGGCATGTACACACCAACGGGTACATCTCCGCCGAGGAGTTCCGCGGTCAGAACGTCGTGGTGGTCGGCGGCGGAACCAGTGCGGTGGGCTTCCTTCTCGAACTCGAGAACGTGGCGGATGTCGTGTCATGGGCATCCCGTCGCCCCATCGACTTCACCACGGAGCCCGAGCCGACGATCGAGGGCGGGGTCGCCGCAGTGCGGGAGGCGGATGCCGCGGCCCGCGCCGGCCGGGCCCTGCCCAGCGTCGTGAGCACCACCGGTGTGCCCCTCACCCGCAAGATCGCCGCCGGCATCTCGCGCGGGCTGCTGAAGGAGCGCCCGATGTTCGAGCGCATCGAGCCGGACGGCGTGCGATGGGGCGACGACTCCTTCACGCCGGCCGACGCCATCATCTGGGCGACGGGGTTCCGACCTGAGCTGCGCCACCTCGCACCGCTCAAGCTGCGGGAGAAGCAGGGCGGCGTCACCGTGGAGTCCGGGCAGGTCTGGACCGACGCCCGCATCTTCCTCGCCGGCTACGGTCCGTACGCCTCGACGATCGGTGCGAACCGCTCGGGCCGCATCATCGCGCGCCACATCATGGCGCAGCTCTGACGCCGCGGCATACTCCCCCGCGCCGTCCATAACTCCTGCAAATCGCCTCGACAGTGACCCTCTCGGCCCGGAATTCCGGGGTGGTGACGGACCACCGGCCGCAATCTGCAGGAGTTATGCCCAACCGCCGGTGTGGGGTGGGGCGGCGACCCGCGGGGATGGGGCGGCGACCGGGGCGGGTGTGGCGGCAACAGGTGGGGCGCGGCGGGAGCGGGGGGCGCGGCGGAGGCGGCGACCTACGACCGGCGGGCGGGGCTCAGCGGCGGCCGACGCGGGTGGGGGCCGGCTTCTCGCCGTTCTTGCCGTCGGGCTGGACCGCCTTTCCGGTGGACTGGCCCGCGGCGCCCAGGTTCTGCTGGGCGGGCTGCTCGTCGCCCTGGGGGCGGCGCGCGGACTCGGCGGCCTGGGGCGCCGAGGGCGAGGCGTCCCTCCGTCCCCGCCACGCCCCGGTGGCGGACGCAGGCGCGAGCGGCCTGCGCGGGATG
>JBQCJQ010000763.1:0-3543 GCA_051952615.1 Humibacter sp. | reverse complement strand
CGAGCGCCGACGTGAGGTCGGCGGCGGTCTTCGGTACCGGAATGCCGGCCCGGTCGAACATGTCCTTGTTGTAGTAGAGGATGTAGTCCTGACCGTTGAACGGCACCCCATACCAGTTGCCGGAACCGGCGTTGCCGTTCTGGTCGTACTTCGCCAGGTTCTGCATGGACCCGGTGACCACCTGGTCCCACTTCTCCTTCTTCGCTTCGGAGGTGAGATCGGTCAGCAGCCCCTGGGCGGCCAGCTGGCCGCCGTCAGCGTTGCCCTTGTTGACCTCGACGACGTCGGGAACCTTGTTGCCGCTCAGGACGAGCTTCGCGTTCTGCCTGATCGAGTCGAAGCTCGTGGTCTGCAGCTTGACCATGACGTTCGGGTGCGCCTTCTTGAACTCGTCGGTTGCGGCCTGGAATGCCGCATATTCGGCCGAGCCCTTCGTCTCGAAGGTGAGAACGGTGAACGTCTTGCCGTCCGATCCGCCGCTCGAGCTGCAACCGGTGAGGGCCGCAGCGGTCGCAGCGACGATCGCCGCGCCGGCGAGGGCTCGTGTGACGCCCTTCGTGTTGTGGAACTTCATCGTCCAGTTTTCCTCTCAATGGCGATGGGGATAGGGATGGTTGTGCACGCGCGCAGGCGTGCGGGGAGGAGGCCGCGTGCGACACGCGTCCTGTTTCACTGCAGGGTGTTCACGATCTCGGCGGCGCCACCGACATTCGTTCCACCAGGGGGCACGGCATCAGATAACCCTCGGGCGGCAGCCCGTCGAGTTCGCCTCCGATGCGCTCAAACGCACGGCGTGCCGCCCACTCGCCCATCTCGGCGTGCGGCATCTGCACCGTGGTCAGACCGGGATCGAGGGCTTCTGCGACGTACTCCTGGTTGTCGAAGCCGACGATGGACAGGTCCTCGGGAATGCGCAGCCCGAGTCGGCCTGCTGCCTGATAAAAGCCCATGGCGATCTGGTCACTGAAGCAGAACACCGCAGACGGGCGGTCCGATCTGCTCAGAAGCGCCAGCGCCGGCTCGAGGGCGCCGGCCGTGCTGAGAGTCTTGACCGAGGTCGTGAGCGACGGGTCGACGGGGATGCCGGCATCCTCAAGCGCCTGCCGGTATCCGGTCTCGCGCAGGCCAGCCGCGATCGGATAGGCGGTGGCTGTCGTGCAGAAGGCGATTTTGCGGTGTCCGGCCTCGACCAGACGAGCTGTTCCCGCATACGCTCCCGCCGTCTCGTCGGGCACGACGTAGTCGGTCGGCGCGGAGGAGTCGGACGGCCGACCGTCCAGCACGACGACCGGCACCGATTCCGGCACGGTGGGGACGTCGACGTACTTGTGGTACGCCGTGGCGAAGATGAGCGCCTCGATGTTCCGCTGCAGCAGCGACTTCACCGCAGGTACCTGGAGCGCCTCGTCTCCTGCGGTGTCGATGAGCATCAGCAGGTAGCCCCGCTCGGATGCTGTTCTCTGCGCTCCCCCGATCAGATGTCCGGAGAAGGGAACGCTCGCCGCTTCGTCGGTGACCAGGCCGATCGTCTGCGTCTGACGGGACTTGAGACTGCGAGCAAGCTGGTTGGGCACGTATCCCATCTCGTGTGCTGCTCGGCGGATCTCTGCGGCGACATCGGCTCGGATCCGCCCGTCGGCACGGTCGTTGAGAACCAGCGAGACGGCTGAGACGGAGACGCCGACGTGCTTCGCGATGTCACGCATCGTCAGCATGGCGCCTCCCTTCGTCAATCGGTTGATCTGGAGCGTCAAACGATTGATGCGACGGTAGATTCGTCAAACGCGTTGACGCAAACCGCGTTATGAACCCGTTACCTTCCCGTCGTCTCCGACGCGCCGCCTGAGTCGGCTAGGCACAACGCGGCGGCGAACGCCGTCGGCGGCGGTCTCGCGCCCGGCCGATCCGAGCACGAGACCGCCTCGGGTCACGCCACTGGCTGTCCCCGTACCGCGAGTCCGCGAGCGATCGCAACGTCGGTGATCGTGAGGCCACCCCGCAGAACCGACGCGACGATCGCCCTACCGGGTCGCTCATAGGCGCGTGCCGTGAGCGCGACACCATCCACGTAGAGCGTCGCGATCGTGTCGTCCACGATGAGGGTCATCCGGTGATCGACGCCTGATTCGACCGTCAGCGGCCGCTCGAGACCCTTGTTGTCGTAGCGATACCAGGGGTAGTTCGGCCGACGGTCGAACGACAGCGACGAGTGCGCCACGTCGAACACGAACTCGTACCCGTCACCGGTCGTCTCGTCCTCGAAGAGCCGCAGCGAGAACGACTTCGTGCCCTGGGCCACCCGGAAAGTCGCGTCGAGACGATACAGCCCACCGGCTTCGCCAGTGAGGCGCGAGGAAGTGACGGCATCGGCCGACTCGAGCGTCGCGTCGGGCAGGCGCTCGTGCTGTGCGAAGGCATCCAGCACCGACTGCGGCGGCCGGACGCCCAGCGTTCCGTCCGTTCGCTGCACGACCTCATGCACGACCAACGTGCCGCCCCACTCCCATGGCCTCCTCTCCTCGTTGCCCTCCTTCGTCGGAACCCAGCCGAAGAGGTATCGCGCATCACCGTCGGCAGCAGAGCGGGCGGCGTAGTACGCCCTGCCGTCGAAGGCGTCGTCATCCGGAACGATCCACGGGCCAGACAGAGATCGGCTCATGGCGTAGACCGTCTTGCTCTTGTCGCTGTACTCGGTGGTGAGCAGGTACCACCAGTCGCCCATCTTGAAGACATCGGGCATCTCGTGCATGGAGTACAGGCCCGGGGCGTAGAAGTCACCGTCGAAAACCCACTCGTCGAGGTCAGTGGACGTGAACGAGACCGTGCGGCCGGTGATGATCTGCGCTCCGTCGAGAGCACGGGCCCCGAGAATCATGCGCCACGCCGCTGCTTCGTCGTCCCAGAGGACGAACGGATCGCGCCAATCGTCAGGGTCGTAGCCGGGTTGCGGAACGACGAGCTCACGGTTCGTCTTCGTCCAGTTCACCAAGTCGCTGCTGGTGGCGATCATGAGCACTTGGGAGGCCTTGCCCTGCTCGGGGTAGTCACGGTTGTATCCGGTGTATAGGGCGTAGTACGTGTCGTTCGCCTTGAAGACGCTGCCCGCGAAGATGAACTGGTCTTGTGCGTCATCCCCACCCCCTGGGATCACTTCGCCGAGGTCTTCGTACGAGACGAAGTCAGACGTGCGCGCGAGAGCCCATCCGAAGGGTTCGCCGAACGGGCCCGGCTTGCGGGTATCGCGTTGATGGAAGAGCGAGAAGACGCCGTTCTCGGCGTACGGCATGCAATCCCCGAACCAGTGATCGGCGGGCTGATAGTAGAGGGAATGTGTCACGAAGGGTTCCTTTCGTTGTGTGACGGAAGATGTTCGGGATGACCGGCGCTGCGCTGCGGCAGGCTCAGCGGCCACCCAGTCCGGACAGTGCGATGCCGGACACGAGGTGCCTCTGCAACACGATGACGAGGATCGCCGTCGGCAGGATCGAGAGTGTGGAAGCGGCCATCAGCAGGTTCCATTGATTCCCGGTCTGGCCGAGGAAC
>JBQCJQ010000762.1:0-2440 GCA_051952615.1 Humibacter sp. | reverse complement strand
GGATGTTCGCCGTCTCGACTTCGAACGGGTACCGCAGCCCGATCGCCTCGCGCCACCGGTCGAGCCCACGGGCGTTGCCGAGCGTGTCGGCCCAGCTCATCTCGGGGCTCTGGCCATCCGCCGCGTGGTCGGCGACGGCATCCGCCTGCAACGCGTACTGCCACGCCGGCTCGAGACGGATGACCTCAGGCGCGGCATCCGTCCTGCGCACCTCGACCACGGTGGGCTCCTGAGTGCTGGGCACCCACGGCTCCGGCAGGATGATGCGCCCGCGCGACCCGGACACGACGATGCGGTTGTCGTCTTGCACCCGCACGCCGCAGGTGAGGTGCGCGGTGATCCCGGAGGCGAACACGACGGATGCCGACGTCCACTCGTCGACGCCCGAGTCGCCGATCGTGCCGTTGGCGGTCAGGGAGACGGGCTCGGCGAAGCGGGTACCGGTCGCCGCTCCGGCGACGAGTCGGGCCGCGGACAGCGAGTAGCCGCCGACGTCGAGGATGCCTCCGCCGGCGAGTTCCGGGTTGAGCAGCCGGTGCTCGGCGGGGGCATCCGTGCGGAAGGCGAACGAGGCATCCACGTGCTGCACCTCGCCGATCGCACCGTCGGCGATGAGCTGGGAGAGCAGCGCGATCTGCGGGTGGAAACGGTACATGAAGCCCTCGGCGAAGTACCGACCGCTGCGGCGGGCGGCCTCGACGACGACCATCGCGCCTGCGTGGTCGATGGAGAGCGGCTTCTCGCAGATGACGTGCTTGCCGGCCTCGAGCGCCTGGATGGTCAGCCGCACGTGCTCCGTGTGCACGGTCGCGATGTAGACGGCGTCGACCTCGGGGTCGGCGAACAGTGCGTCATACGACTCGTGCACGCGGATGCCGCCAGGGGTGGCCTCGAACTCGGCCGCGAACGAACGCGCCCGGTCGGTGTTCCTGCTCGCAACGGCGACGAGCTCACCGGTGCGACTGTGCGGCAGCTGCTCCGCGAAGCGGTGGGCGATGCCGCCCGGTCCCACGATTCCCCATCGCACGTGCTGCAGTGCCTCGGCCATGCGGCCTACCTTTCGTCGTCGTCGATCGTCTCGGGCGAACGCCGGTTGGGACCCGTTCGAAGAACCGGACCGTGAACGTTCACGGTTTGCGACTTTATCAGTACGATTCGACCCATGGCAATCACCCCGAAACCGCCGACGATCAATGACGTCGCGGCGGCCGCCGGGGTGTCGCGGCAGACCGTCACCAGGGCGCTCAACGACATGGCCGATGTCAGTCCCGCAACGCGGCAACGCGTGATGGATGCCGCAGAAGCCCTGCACTATCGCCCCAATCGTGCGGCCCAGCGTCTGGTTCGTGGACGCGACGTCACCGTCGGGTTCGTCGTCGGCGATCTGCGGAATCCCTATTACCCCGAGCTGGCATCCGAGCTCTCACGCCGGGCGGCCGCACGGGAGTGGGGGCTTCTGATGATCGACCTCAGCGGGCACGGCGGTGCCGAACGTGTGACATCCATTGCCGAACGGGTCGACGCTCTGATAGGGCATCTCCCCAACGAGCACAGGTCGGCGATCGACGTGCGCACACCGACCGTGCTGCTTGCGGATGACCCTGTCAACGACGGCGCCTGGGTGCGGTTCGATTACGAGAAGGGCATGCGGGATGTCGTCGCCCACCTGCTCTCGACGGGACGCCGGCGCATCGCGGTGATCGACGCGGACCAGGGACCATCGATGCGCATGTCAGTGCTGGGACGGGTGCTGGCCGAGCACGGACTCGAGCCTGTCGTCCAGACGCATGCGCCCGTCACCCACCGCGGCGGGGTTGCGGCGGCCGCGGCCCTTGCCGATGGCGCGACCGGCTTCGACGCGGTGCTGTGCTTCAACGACGTTCTCGCGGTCGGCGCCCTGAAGGGATTCGCTCGGGCGGGCATCCACGTTCCGCAGGATGTCGCCGTCGTCGGCATCGACGGCCTCGACATCGGCACGCTGGTCACCCCTGAACTGACGACCCTCGCCGTTGACATGCCGGAGCTGGCGGACCGGGCGCTCGAGCTGACCGAGCGGCTGCTGGCCGGACACCGGGATGACCTGCACCGCACGGTCGCCCACACGCTGATCCGGCGCGAGTCGGCCTGAGCCGGGGCTGCCCCCGCCAGCCGACCTCGGCCCCGGGCCCCGACCGGGCCCCGCCCTGCAACAGCCCGGCCCGGCCGAGCCCGCAACAGCCCGGCCCGGCCCGCAACAGCCCGGCCCGGCCCCGCAACAGCGCCATTTGCGCTCTCTTGCGCCCTCCTAGCTGGCGCTATTGCGCGCAAATGGCGCATTTGGCGGGTCGGCCCGGACGGAGGTCAGGCGCGGCTCCGAGCGAAGCCGCCGGGCTCAGACCTGGGTGACGACCTCGCGCGCTGGAGCCTCGGGGGCGGCGACACCGTGGATCTGGTGCGTGCG
>JBQCJQ010000761.1:0-3080 GCA_051952615.1 Humibacter sp. | reverse complement strand
CAGCAAGACGGCCTGAATAGCGACCAACCGGCGTGGCGCATCATCGCCTCCGTTCTCGCCGAGGTCGCCCGCATGGAGGCCGAGAACACCTCGGCACGCGTCTCCTCGTTCGTTCGGCACGCGAAAGAGGTAGGGCGCTGGCACGGCGGGCGCGCACCCGTTGGCTATCGCTCGATCCCCCATCCGAGCGGCACCGGGCGAGCCCTGGAGCCGGACCCCCTCGCGGTCGAGCTCCTCACCGACGCCGCCACACGCATTGTCGCCGGAGAGGCCCTCTACGGCGTCACCCAACGCCTCAACGCCACCGAGCTCAAGCCGCCCGCCGCGCCCGCCTGGTCAGTGCAGACCGTCCGGCGCGCACTCATGGGCCACTCAATCGTCGGACGCGTGTCGGCTCGCGTCCCCGGCTCCGCACCGGAAGAGCGAAACTTCGACGTCCTCCGCGACGAGGAGGGCAACCCCCGGCAGATTTGGGAGCCGGTGCTCCCCCTCGACCTCTGGCGCGCTTGCAAGAGCGTGCTTGAAGCACGCAACGCGGCATCGCCTCTCGCGAGCCGCCAGCGGGCAACCGTCAAGAAAGCGCGCCTCCTCTCCGGCCTCCTCGTGTGCGTGTACTGCGGCGGCCCCATGTACGTCGGAGTGACCGCCGAGGGCCGCGCCCGCTACGTGTGCTCCAAGCGCTCCCGCGCCCAGCAATGCCGCCCCGGGATCAGTGGCCCCGCGGTCACCGCTCAGGGGCTGGAGGAGTACGTCGAGGGCCTCTTCATGGAGACCGTCGGCCACTACCCCGTATTCGCGCCAGTCGCCCGGGAGGTGCCCGCCCTCGCACTCGCCGAGGCCAAGGACGCGCTCGCGACGCTCACGGCCAGACTCGGCGATCCCGACATGGACGACGACACCGCCGACCGTGTTGAGACCCAAGCGCGCGCGCTCCGTCGACGCGTGCGCGACCTATCGGCCCAGGGGCCGCCGCCCGCCGAGGTCGAGCTCGTCGCGACCGGCGAGACGTTCGGCGAGGTGTGGGCGCGCGCCGATATCCCCGAGCGCCAAGAGTTGCTCTCAGCGGCCATCGACCACATCACCGTCGCCACGGGCAAGCGCGGCGGAAAGCGATTCGACCCCGACCGATTCGACATCGTATGGCGTCCTTCCCCGGAAGAGCTCGGGCTCGTCGGCGACGGGATGAACTCGAATCCGCGCGCCGTGGAGTGGCTCCGCGAGCGCCAGGCGGCGCGGGCTTCGTCGTCGACCTAGTCGAACACAAGGGGTCGCGCCGGGTGATGAATAGGTGCACAACGCCGCGCCAGTATTCACCTAGTCACCCCGCCTCAGGGACGCTGCTACCGCCTCTCAGGGACGCTGATAGCCCCGTAGGGACGCTGCTTTAGGGGCAGCGTCCCTGGGCAGCGTCCCTGCTATTTCCGCGTGTTTCCGGGCTTCTCGGGGCCTCAGGGACGCTGCTCGGGCACTTTCCGCACCACTCCCCTCTATGGGGGTGGTCCCGTCGAGGGTGAATAGGTGCATAACGGCACTGCCGTTGTTCACTTTCGATTCGGTCGGGCAAGTCTGGGCACCAAGGCGGTATATACAAGCGACCCCACCTGTTACGGAACGGATCGCCAAGGGAGGCCCCCGGACATGACCGTCAATTCCACACCCGCTCTCGTGACCCGCTCGTGCGCGACATGCACGCGCACCTTTCAGGCCTCGCGCCGTGACGCCGTGACGTGCTCGGGGGCGTGTCGCAAGCGCCGCTTCGACGCGCGCCGAGCCGCCCTCATCGCTGACCTCTCCGTGTTCGCGCACGAGGCCGCCACCGTCAAGCTCGCCGCCTGAACGCCCCACCCCACGACTCCCGCGTCGCTACCCTGCGACGCGTTCCGCCCGCCCGCCTCACCGCCGAATCGCGACGGCACGAGGGACAGCGGGCACGCCCCCATGCCGGTCGCTCCGGCACGGCTCCCCCCCACGGTGCCCCCCGTCACCCGTCCCTAAGAGCGGACACCCGACGGGGGCGCCACCCCTCCCCGAGGACGTCAAGCAAGGCGCGACGTCATCACCTACCGCTAGACGCGGTCTCCATCACTCATTCCGGCGCGCCCGCGCCGCCCACTCCATAGGAGACCCGCCACCATGGCAAACACCTTCAACCTCGACATCAACCACGTCGCCGACGTCGCCGCCAAGCTCGTCGGGCGCGACTTCAACCTCGCCGCGCTCATCAGCCGCGACGTCGAGGCCGAGTTCGCACCCGGCAAGGGCAACAAGGTCCGCGTCCCGGTCCCCGCGGCCATCCCGACGCGCACTCGCGGCATCTACGACAAGACGACGCCGCTCGTCGCCGACGACCTGACCGAGACGTTCATCGAGGTCGCGCTCAACGATCACCTCTACAACGTGGCGGTCCTGTCCGCGGGCGACCTGTCGCTCTCGATCAAGGACTACGCGACGCAAGTGCTCGCCCCGCAAACGCGCGCCATCGCCGCCAAGGTCGAGGCCCTCACTGCCGCGACCATGACGGCCACCCCTGCGGCCACGGGCATCACCTACGCGGCGGCCACCCCGGCCAAGGCGTTCACCGCGGCGCGGCGCGTCCTGCGCGGCAACGGCGTCCCCGGCGACGCGATCCTCCGCGCCGCGGTCGGCTCGTCCGTCTACGCCGACCTCCTCGACGCGCCTGTCGGGCAGGGCTTCGACGCCGACGGCAAGGTCCGCGGCTTCGAGGTCATCGAGTCCACCCGACTCGACGCCGAGGACATCGTCGCGTTCATTCCGCAAGCGTTCTCGCTCGTCGCCCGCGCGCCCCTCGTGCCCCAAGGCGCGGCATACGGCGCGAGCATCGTGACGCCCGTGTTCGACGACGAGAACGGCGCACAGTTCGCCGTCACCGTCATCAACGACTACGACAGCAACGTCGCCGCCGACCGCTCCCTCGTGGGCACCTTCGCCGCGGTCCAGTCGATGCCGCTCCCCGTCGACAACGAGGACGGCACCGTCGACCTCGTCGAGCACGGCGGCGCTGTCCGCATCGCAACCGGCGCGTAACGCGCTACGCGAGCCCGCCCGACCTCCCCCGGGCG
>JBQCJQ010000760.1:0-3639 GCA_051952615.1 Humibacter sp. | reverse complement strand
TCACTCGATCGGGGCGGTACTCCTCGTGGCCGGACCATCGCTGAGGTCGGCGCAGATCTATTCGACGACGACGATCCCGACGAAGCGGCGATCGAACGCGTTCTGGAGGCACTCGGTCTGACTGACCGGCCCATCGTGCCGTTGCGTGCGCACATCTTTGCTCGGTCGTTGCCAGGGCTGTGGGCCTGCAGCAACCGAGCCTGTCCGGGTTTGACAGGAACCGCCACGCCTGATCGCACGATCGGGACGATCTTCGAGAGGCCGACGTCCAACTGCACACACTGCGGATCGCGTGTCCTCGAGTTACTGCACTGCGGCGAGTGCGGCGACGTGAGTCTGGGCGGATTCGTGCTCCGCGAGGCGGGAATGGAGATACTCAGCCCGACACCCGTTGCCATTCCGTCCGAGGCCTCACCGCTTGTTCGCCGCAGAACGCGATCTGAGTATCGGTGGTTCTGGCCTGCGGCTGACTCCGACAAGCCCCGGCACCATGACAAGAAATGGACAAACGCGAAGTTCGAGATGTCGTGGGTTCGAGCCGAGCTGGGACGCGGCGGCTCATTCCGCGCCGGCGGCTTTGGCGGGGGCAACGGCTGGACCGTGCAAGTTCGCGCTGCTGACGACATCGCACGCGGTTTGCCGGCGTTGCCGAGCAAATGCCCGAGGTGCGGTCAGGGGCCGGCGCGGCAGAGCTCGGCGCTGTTCCAAGCGGGCGAGGTGGACAGTCCCATTGCGGCGCTCAGCACAAGCGCGGTCCAAGCGACGCAATCGTTTCTTCCCCAGTTGCGACGAAGCCTGGGCGACGCTGCCGAAGATAGCCGTACCATCGTGTTCTCTGACAACCGGGATCTCGCGGCTCGCACAGCAGCGCAGCTCAATCTGGAGCAGTATCGCGACCTACTGCGGCAAACTGCCCTCCGAGCCCTCACGACGCTCGAGCCTCGGGATCCGATCTCGCTGCTTGAGCGGTTTGCCCTTGACCCCGGATCGCTTTCGCCAGCCGAGATCAGCGACGCGACGCGATTGAACGCCGACAACCCGGGAATTCTTGCATCTGTCATCCGTGCAGCACATGGCATCGGCGGTACCGAAGACGAGGCTGCGATCGCCGCGGTTCGGGCAGCCGCACCCGAGGTCGGGCTCCCTTGGTACGACTTCCGAGACGCTGTCATCACCACGTTCGTGAAGCTCGGGATCTCCCCTGCCGGAGTCTCGCCAGCCGCGACAACGGTCGAGGGGCAACCGTGGTTCCGGTACTTCGACCCGCCACAGCCTGGGATGTGGATGAGCCTCCCTGCGGCACAGACCGCAAGTGGTAGGAGCTCGCTCGGCAGTCTTCTCAGCGTTGAACTTGCGACGGCTGTCTTTGACGCAGAACGCCGAGATTTCGAGTCGACTGGATTGGGGGCGGTGACCGCTAGTCCGGGCGACGTTCGCGCCACGCCGCCGCTAGCGGAGCCGCTGGGTCAGCAAGTCTTGGATTCCTCCATTCGGCTCCTGGGGCTATCGGGTCGATTCCAGGGCGCGGAGTTCGCGGCCGACTCTGCAACCATTCCCACACCAATCAGAACCTATGTGAAAACAAAGGCACACAAACACGGCGTTCCCGAGGACCTACTGCTCGCATGGGTCTACGCCGTGCTGGCCGAACCTGGGCAGGTAGCGGAGGGGTGGATTCTACAGGTCCAAACCGCGGCCGCGCGGCTCACGATCGTTCCTGGCACGGGCACCGTTTGGGTCTGCGCAGCTTGCGGATTCAGGCATTTACACGAGTCAGCGGGGGTGTGCGCAAATCATGGCTGCAATGGTGCTGACCTTTCTCCCGAGACTCGGCTCGATGAAGGTGCCGACTACTACAAGTGGCTCTCGCTTCAAGAACCACGCCGGATGGCCGTTGCCGAGCTGACGGCGCAGACGAAGCCATTGGACGAGCAGCGACGTCGACAGCGATGGTTCCGAGGAGTCACTCTCCCGTCGCCTACCGAAAACCCGCTCACCGACCGACTCGACGTCTTGAGCGTCACAACGACGATGGAGGTTGGAGTCGATATCGGGTCGCTGCGATCAACCCTGATGGCGAATGTGCCGCCGCAGCGCTTCAACTACCAACAGCGTGTGGGCCGCGCAGGACGGGCGCGCCAGGCATTCTCGTACGCGATTACGACGTGTCGCCCGCTGGCTCACGACGAGTACTACTTCCAGAACGCACGGCGCATGGTCAGCGACGACCCGCCGCCGCCGCGCCTCGATCTGTCGCGCGTAAGGCTGGTGCGTCGTGTCGTAGCCGCGGAGCTCCTGCGCCGTGCATTCCTCAGTCTCAATGACCCGCCGAGGTGGACCAAAGACAGCATCCATGGGACCTTCGGCGTCGTCTCCGATTGGAACCACAACAGATCGGGAGTCTCCGCGTGGCTTGCGCAAAGCCACGAAGTGGAATCAACGGTTCGACGCCTTTGCGCGTTCACGGGGCTCTCGGACGCCCAGGTGACCGAACTGATCGCATGGGCGAAGGCAGATCTGGCCCAGGAGGTCGGCGCGATCGTTGAGAGGCCAAACCAACTGAATTCGAATGAAGTGAGCGCTCGTCTCGCATTTGCAGGACTCCTTCCGATGTTCGGGTTCCCGACCCGGGTGCGGCGCCTGTACTCAAAGAACCTGTTCCCTCAAGACGACGAGGACGACAACACGGTGGCCGACCGTGCGTTGAATGTTGCAGTATCCAATTACGCTCCGGGCGCCGACGTTGTTCGCGATGGGATGGTCCACCTCGCGGCTGGATTCGTCGCCTATAGCGGCATCGGCGCAGGTCGGCGCAAGATTCCACCGTTTGGGGAAGAACATCTTGTCCGGCGATGCCCAAATTGTGGGCGGACAGACCTCGGAGGAGCGGATGGGGGTGCGTGCGGTACCTGTGGATCCGCGGTCGTCAGTTTCGCGATGTATGAGCCACTCGGATTCCGCACGACATACGACGCCAAGCCGTACCGAGGAATCGTCTCGAGGTCGCAGGGGCGCAGTGATCCGAGCTTCAGCCCAATCGGCGCATCCGCACGCTCCGAGCGGATCGCCAATATTCACCTTGAGCTTTACGAACAGGGGAAGGTCGTCGAGTACAACGACAACGGTGGGCGCTTGTTCGCCCTTGAGGCGATGCCCGACGGAAGCGTCGTCGCGACCAACCCTGACCTCTATGCCGGACGTAAGTTCTCGCCAAGCGGTGGAATACCCCGTGGATCGGCTGCAATCGGTGAGATTCGGGTGACTGATGCGATCACCATCGATCTCGAGAGAAGCGACACGCCACTTTCGCGGGTGCCGCTCAAGTCGAACCGCATGCCAGCGGGGCAGTCGGCGTACTGGTCTCTCGCAGAGATCTTGCGGAAGTCGTGCCAAGATGCCCTCGACGTCGACCCGAACGAACTGCAGACCGGTCCTATGCCGATGCTCCACAGTGGGTACGAAGCTGCCAAGCTCTTCATCGCCGACTCTATCGACAACGGCGCCGGGTACGCTGTCCAGCTCAGTGATCCGGAAGCCATGCGGACGATCCTCGGTGAGACTCGCGATGCCCTCACATCCCGCTTCGAGGCGCGCAGACATAGGAGCTGTTCATCGTCTTGCCCCGATTGTCTTCGCGCT
>JBQCJQ010000759.1:0-3770 GCA_051952615.1 Humibacter sp. | reverse complement strand
CCTCCCCCGGGCGGGCTCGCCCCACACGACAGGAAACCCGCATGACCTCCACCGCGCTCCCGCTCACCGACCCGACCGGCACCCGCCGCGACGCGTTCCTCGCCCTAGTGCGCGACGAGGACATCATGCACACCCTCGACACCGTCCCCGACGACACCCTCGTCACGGTAGGCCTCGGCCTCGCCGTCGAGGCCTACGCGGGCCGGTGGAACGGTAGCCGCGACCTCGCCGTCGCCCGCTTCGACATCCCCGCCGACGTCGTCGAGCTCCTCGCCGCCGCCGCACTCACGGCACTCACGCCGACCATGGGCGCCATCGTCCTCGCCCGGCCCACCGAGGCCACCCTCGGCGAGCTCCGCGCATGGCTCGCCTCCCACGGCTACAAGGCAACCGCCGCCCGCACATCCGCCAAGGGCAAGCGACGAGCCGACTAGCCCCTCCACTTGCACGACATCCCGCCTTTGCCATTGGGGCGCGTCGTGAGCTCGCGGCCCTGTTTCCTTTCTTGGGGGCGCGGCGAGTACGCGCGGCGGGTTGGAGGCCCGCGCGGCGCGCGCCCCGTCATGCCGGAACTCGGGCCCAGCATGACGGGGCACCTCTTCCGTTCGGCGACCTTTGACGTCGCCGACCCGGCTGAGCCTTGGGTCTTGCTCCCCCCGCGCTCAGCCAAGCGGGTTGTCAGCGTCGACAACCCGCCCCCTCTCTTCGCGGGTCGTGTAAACGCCACATGTGCCATTACCGGCCCGCGCTCGTCGTCCCCCACCCACCCCTACACGCGCCCCAGGAGGCCGACATGAGTACCGACGCACCCAAGCCCACGCCCGCCAAGCCGGACGCCTCGACGCCGCCGTGGGGCGACGACTTCGACCCGGCGCGCGCCTGGGCGACGATCACCCGACAGCGCGAGGCCGAGCAAGGCCTCAAGGCCCGTATCGCTGAGCTCGAAACCGCCGCCGAGGGCCTTGTCCCCAAGGCGGAGCTCGACGCCGCGCTCACCCGCGCCGACGCCGCCGAGACCACCCTCAAGACCTCCAAGCGTGCGGCGGCGCTCGCCAAGGCCGACCTCCCCGAGGAGCTCCACGCGTTCGTCACCGCCGAGGACGACCACGGCATGGCCGAGCAAATCGCCAAGCTCACCGCCGCCATCAAGCCCGGCACCGCGACCGCCGCCAGCACGAGCACGCCCGCGCCCGCCCGCCCCGCGGCAGAGCTCACGCCCGGCCACGGCGGCGACGAGGCCCCCACGTTCAACGCCGACGCGCTCGCCACCTCCGTCCACGGCAAGGGCCGAGGATGACGGCGTCCGCGCCCCTCGGCGAGGTGCGGCACCCTCTCGCCCCGCACGGCTGGCACATGGAGCCGCTCGTCCTCATCGAGGACGCACCGGACGGCCCGTACCTCATGCCGCTCGCTGAGCTCGCCCCCGCCCGCTAGTCCCCCCACCCCAAGGCCCCCGCTCCCGCCACTCCGGCGCGCGAGCGGGGGCCTTTCGCGTGCCACCCGCCCCGGGCGGGTCTCACAGCCCCACACCCTAGGAGCCCCATGGCCGCCAACGTCATCGGACACGCCACCCTCAACGTCGTCCCCTCGACCAAGGGTTTCGGCTCAGCGTTCAAGGGCAACCTCGCCCCCGTCGGCAGCACGGGCGGCAAGCAACTCGCCGACGGCGTCGGCGGCGTGCTCAAGCGGGCCGCCTTGCCCCTCATGGTCGCCGCGGGGGTCGCCGCGAGCGTCGCCGCCATGGGCGCATTCGTCGGCTCCTCCGTCAAGGCCGCGGGCGAACTAGAGCAATCCATCGGCGCCGTCGACTCCGTGTTCAAGGGCAACGCCGGGCAGATGCACGCGTGGGCGCGCGGCGCGGCCATCGACGTCGGCCTCACGGCCAACGAGTTCAACGAACTCGGCACCCTCCTCGGCTCGCAACTCAAGAACGCCGGGACGGCCATGTCCGACCTCGCGCCGCGCACCAACGAGCTCATCGGCCTCGGCGCCGACCTGGCCTCGATGTTCGGCGGCACCTCGAAAGAGGCCGTCGAGGCAATCTCCTCCGCCCTCAAGGGCGAACGCGACCCCATCGAGCGCTACGGCGTGAGCCTCAAGCAAGCGACCATCGACGCCAAGGCCGCCGAGCTCGGGTTCGCCAAGGTCGGCGGCGCGCTCTCCGCCGAGGCCACCACCGCCGCCACCCTCGCGCTCATCATGGAGCAAACCGCCGACGCTCACGGCAACTTCGCCCGAGAGTCCGCCACCCACGAGGGCACCACGCAACGCCTCGCGGCGTCCTGGGGCAACATCACCGCGACCATCGGCCAAGGGTTCCTCCCCATCGCCACCGCCGCGGGCACCGTCCTCCTCGGCATGATGCCCAGCCTGCAAGGCGCCGCCGACTGGTTCGCCGGTCTCGCGCCCGCCGTCCAAGGCATCACCGAAATTCTCCTCTTCGGCAACTACGACGGGGGCCTCTTCGCCGCCCTCGGCGGCATCACCGAGGACTCCGCCGTCGTCGACATCCTGTTCGACGTGCGCGAGGCCATCCTCGCCCTGTTCACCTCCGCCGACCCCGCCCCGCTCGCCGACCTCGTCGGCGGCATCATCACGGGCGGCGCGGGAGCTCTCACCGGTCTCCTCGCGAGCGTCGCGACGATCCTGCCGGGCATCCTCGCCACCGTCGTCGCCATGGCGCCCTCGATCCTCTCCGCCGCCATCGGCGCATTCACCGCGCTCATCACGGGGCTCGTCGCGGTCCTCCCCGCGCTCTACGCCGCCGTCCTCGGGATGCTCCCGGCGATCTACACCGCCATCCTCAGCATGGCCGTGCTGTACCTCGACGCGGGCGTTCAGCTATTCGGCGGCCTCGTCACGGCGCTCGTGCAAGTTTTCCCGCCGTGGGTCGCCGCGCTCGTCGAGCTCTACCCGGCCCTCGCGGCGGCCATCCTCGGCATGCTCCCCAGCCTCGCCGAGGCGGGAATCTCGTTGTTCACCGGGCTCCTGCAAGCCCTCATCGAGCTCCAACCTGTGCTCATCACGACGGTCCTGGGACTCCTACCGGTGCTCATCACGACCCTCGTGGGCATGCTCCCCGGCCTCGTCACCGCGGGCATCGAGCTCTTCCTCGGGCTCGTCATGGCGATCCTCCGGGCGCTCCCCTCGATCATCACCACGCTCGTCGGCATCCTGCCCTCGCTCGTCTCGACGCTCGTGGGCATGGTCCCCACCCTCATCGCCACGGGCATCGAGCTCTTCCTCTCCCTCGTCAAGGCGGTCGTCACCGTCGTCCCCGAGCTCGTCGGCACCATCGTCACCCAAGTCGTCCCGACCATCGTGGGCGCCGCCCTGGACGCTGTCCCGCGACTCCTCCGGGCGGGCGGCGACCTCATCGCGGGACTCGTGCAAGGACTGTGGGACGCCGCGGGACAAGTCGGCGCCATGCTCCTCGACCTCATCGGGGGCGCCGTCGACGGTTTCCTCGACTTCCTCGGCATCCACTCGCCCTCGCGCCTGTTCCGCTCGTTCGGCGCGCACCTCGGCGACGCCCTCGCGCTGAGCATCGGCGACATGGAGGGTGAGGTCACCGCCGAGGCGCTCGGCCTTGCCGCCGCGGACTACGAGGCCGCCGAGGTCGCCGTCGGCGCGGGCTGGGCCGCGGGCACCGCGGCGGCACTCGCCGAGCTCCGCAACGGCGACGCCGCCCGGCACGCCACCACGTTCGAGGACTACTCCACCTCACGCGAGGACAAGCAAGCAAAGCTCCAGCGCGCCCACCTCAACCT
>JBQCJQ010000758.1:0-2162 GCA_051952615.1 Humibacter sp. | reverse complement strand
AGGAGGTCGCGCGGACGTTCGGCGTGCCGCTGGCGACGGCCGCACTGCACTACCCGTCGACGGTCTCGACCGCGATCGCATGCGTCCTCGTCGGCGTCGACTCGCCGCGACACGTCGACGAAGATCTGGCTTCCTTCCTTCATGCGCCTCCCGAACAGCTGTGGGCCGCCCTCTCGGTACTCGAGGGACGCGGCGTCGTCAGGACCGCGCTCAACGAGGAGACAGGAACACACCATGAAGATCACTGAGGTCGATGTCGTCGACGTGCACGAGGTGCACGAACCGCCGCGGCAATGGCGCGACGGTCTGCCCGTGCGTTCGCCGCGTCAATGGTCGGGGACACTGAGGATCCGCACGGACGAGGGGCTGACCGGCCTCGCCGAGGTCAACCGTCCCGACCAGGTCTCCGCAGCGGTCGACCGCCAGTTGCGGGAGGAGCTCGTCGGCGAAGACCCCCTCCGGCGCGAGTACTTCTGGCGCCGGATGTGGGAGCTGCACCGTCTCGAGTACTACCCGGTAACACTCCTCGGCCTCGTGGACATCGCGCTGTGGGACCTCGCGGGCAAGGCCGCCGACCTTCCGGTCCACCTGCTGCTCGGCGGCTACCGCGACAAGCTCCCCGCCTACGCCAGCACGGTGACATTCGACTGCGTCGAGGAGTATCTCGACGTCGTCGACCAGTGCCTTGAGCTCGGCTACCACGGAATCAAGCTGCACGCGTGGGGCGACGCACGGCGCGACGCAGAACTGAGCGCAGCCGTGCGCGAGCGTGTCGGCGACGGCTATCCGCTCATGTTCGACGCATCCGGCGGCTTCGACCTGCCCGACGCGATCTACGTCGGCAGGGCTCTCCACGAGGCCGGGTACCTCTGGTACGAGGAGCCGATGCGCGAGTACAACGTCACCTCGCACGCTTGGCTTGCGAAGGCCGTCGACGTGCCACTGCTCGTCGCGGAGGTGTCAGAGGGGTCGCACGAGACCACCGCCGACTTCCTCGCCACGGGGTGTGCGCCCTTCGTGCGCACGAGCGCAAACTTCCGGGCCGGCATCACCGGCGGGATGCGGATCGCGCACCTCGCGGACGCCTTCCACGTGCGGGCGGAGGTGCACGGGGCCGGCCGGCCGAACGAGCACCTCTGCATGGCGATTCCGAACACCACGTACTACGAGTCGCTCGTGACGGAAAAGGTCGTGGTGCAGGATGACCGGTTGACGGCCGATCAGTTCCTGCCGGCCCCGACCGTGAGCGGCATCGGCTACACCGAGCCGCTCGACTCCTGACCCGACCTCCGAGGCGCACCGATGACCCAGTTCGATCTCCCGCTCGACCAGCTGCAGACCTACCGCAGCTCGCAGACACTCCCCGACGACTTCGACGCGTTCTGGCAGAGCACGCTGGAAGAGAGTCGCCCCCTCGGCGCGCCGCCTCGGCTCGTCGCCGTCGACAGCCCCATCCGGATCGCCGACGTGTACGACATGACGTTCTCCGGATTCGGGGGGCAACCCATTCGAGCCTGGCTGAAGGTGCCCCGCGGCCTGGAAAGGCCCGCTCCCGTGATAGTTCAGTACATCGGCTACGGAGGCGGCCGAGGCCGCCCCATCGAGAGCCTGCACTGGCTCGCCGGAGGCGCGGCGGTGCTCGTGATGGACACGCGCGGGCAGGGCGGGGCCGGGAGCGTCGGCGAGACGCCGGACCTCGACGGGGCGTCAGCGCAGGCGCCCGGGTACATGACGCGCGGCATCCTCTCGCCTGAGACGTATTACTACCGGCGCGTGATGACCGACGCGGTTCGCGCCATCGACGCTGTCGCGGACATCGATCTGCTCGACGCCGATCGGGTCGTCGCCGCGGGCACGAGCCAGGGCGGCGGTCTCGCACTCGCGGCGGCTGCGCTGTCGCCTCAGATCCGCGGGGTCGTCGCGCTCGTGCCGTTCCTGTGCGACTTCCCGCGGGCCATCCGCATCACGGACAATGCGCCCTACTCGGAGATCGTGCGGTACCTCTCGGTGCATCGCGAGAGCCTCGATGCGGTGCTGGCCACCCTGCGGTACTTCGACGGCGTCAACTTCGCCACGCGCGGACGGGTGCCGCTGCTCGCGTCCGCAGCGCTCATGGATGCGACGTGCCCGCCGTCGACGGTGTTCGGAGCCGTCAATGCGTG
>JBQCJQ010000757.1:0-5292 GCA_051952615.1 Humibacter sp. | reverse complement strand
AACTGCTGAATGGTTGGCACTATTTCTCCTGTTTGTGCTGCACGGTGACAGCGTTGATGATCTGTTTCACATCGCGACCCACCGGATGCCGCAGAAGAGCGACCTCTTTGTTGTGGTGGGTATGCCGTGGGGGTAGCCCGCGAATGCAAGGCTCCCTGATTCGTTGCGAACCGACCCGGAGGCACGGTTCAGGCGCGCATAGAGCGCACACCTCACCTAGCCTACCCGATGCAGCGTGTCGCGACAAACGCGCGCCGAACGATGCGCTATGCGCTTCGGCTACGCGTCGCGGGCATCCTTCGCACGGCGGGCGACTCCGCGATAGTGCAACCCGGCGCCCAGCAGCCCTGTTCCCACCGCGGCGATGAAGGCAGCGATCGCATTGGGCTCGGGCGGGATGAACCAGGATGCCGGAGAGAGGTATCCGGAGAGCATCCAGCCGTAACCGGCGATCGCGACCAGGATGCCCACCCAGATCAGCGCACGGCGTCCGGCGACGCCCGCACCGGGGTTCTTCGGCACCCAGTAGTCGCGGATGCGCCGCTGATAGATCGCGACGCAGAACAGCATGATCCCCAGGATGAGCGTGACCATCAGATACACATCGGTGAAGGACGCCCACCACTCGCCACTGTTCCAAAGCGCCGTCGAAGGTTCGAACGGCACGTAGCTGACCCTGACCGCTTTCGGCGCGTTCGTCAGGGTGGACACCACGGACCCGGCGATGAACTCGTACGATTTGCCACCGACCTCGTACGCGATCCTCGGCGCGTAGGTGATCGTGCGGGCCGGGATCGTGATCCATCCGAGCACGGTGCCGTCTGTGGTGGGCAGCGTCTTCGCGAGCAATGGGCCGGCGATCAGTTTGTAGAGGCCGGTGATGGTGAGGGTGATGCCCATCGTCCACAGCCAGGCCTGGCCGAACGGACCTATCGCGTAGCGCCGACGCGCGGCATCCGTGTCGTCTCGCACGCGCTGCGGAGTGCCGAGCAGGTTGACCCCCTCGGGAGCCGGGACCGGTTCCGGCACCGAGTCGCGTCCGTCGGGCGGGTCGGGAACGGCACCGTTCTCAGCCATTGACGTCGATCCAGACCGCGATGAAGATCCAGACGAACGCGACGACCGCCGCGAACACGGGCGCCCCGATGAAGACGAGGCCGAGGATGGTCCAGGTCCACCGTGATGCACCCCACAGCTGACCGAAGCGCAGCGCGCGCGGGAATGCCCGCTTGAAGGCCGCACGGGAGTACCCCGTTCCCGACTTCTTCATCGGCGCCTGAACGTGGTTCTGCGCCGGGATCTGCTTCCAGACGGTGGCCAGCGGGGCGTGGGAACCGACCTCGTAGGCGACGTGTCCGACCATGCGACCGCGGGTGTCGAGGATGATCAGGCCGCCCGTCGCGAACATGTTCGCTCCGTTGCCGACCGCGCGCGCCTGTGTCAGTCGGTAGTCCTCCCCCTGCGACGAATCCGAGGCGGCGAGCGGAATGGACGTGAGCGGCGCGACCGTCGCCGTCGGCTCGATCTCCGGCAGGTAGACCACGGTGCCGATGCGTTCGTGAGGGATCGTCTTCGTGCCGCCGTACGCGGCATCCGTCACCGTCACCGTGCCGTTCTGGATGACCACCGCCTGTCGTCTCGCCCGTCGGGCGCCGGCAGCGATGCCCCACAGCGGAAGACCGATGACCAGCGCGAAGGTGCCGACGACTGCGAGCACGTACACCCACCACGGGTTGACGGAGTAGTCCACTCGGCTACCTTTCGAGACACGAAACGCCAACAGCACGATACCGACGGGGCTGCGCACCACGGCGCCGCTTCGACATGCACTAAGGCCGTGATGCGGATCGCCCATCCGCATCACGGCCATCGTGTCGTGTCTGGTTCCCCCCGGAGACCCAGTCGGCGACTAGTGTCCGCCGACGCTGGATGCCAGCGAGGAGTCGGTCTGCTGCAGGGTGTCGGCCGCCTTGGTCAGGAACTGGGACATTCCGTCGAGACCGTTCACCGCGTTGGTCGCACCCGTCGTGAACTGCGTGTACGAATCGTGGAACGCACCCGACGCCGAGTCCGTCACGAAGCCCTCGCTGACCAGCTGGTTCACCAGGGTCTGCAGCTCGTTGAGCTTCGAGACGAGGTCTTCCTTGCCGCTGGTCAGACGGCCGGCGGCGCTCGTCATGTCGCCGTAGGTGACGTTCATGTTCGCCATGAGATTCTCCTTGGTCTTCCGGCCAACCCCCTTGGGCCGACCTCGTTGACTCGACGCTATCGCAGGCTCAAGAGGCGTGGAATGGGGAGTGGTCCCCATGTGCGCGCCGGGCTTTTCGAGTGCTGCGGAGCATCCCGATGCCGATCAGCACCAGCAGCAGCCCGACCACCAGCGCGATGATCGGGAACGTCCAGTTCTGCGCCGACTCGACCTCGGCGTTCGTCGGATCCGTCGTGTCGTACCTGATCGAGAAGGTCGCACCGTTCGACGGCGCAGTGCAGATCTTGACGTTCGTCAGCGTCGCAGTTCCGTGACCACCGTCCGTCGTCGTGAACGCCACGACAGGGTCGTAAGCTGTTCCGCCGCAGCTGCCCTTCCCGCTGTCGCGGTAGGTGTGGTAGCCGGTGACGGTCGCGGTCGTGGTCGCGGAATGCGTGCTCAGGATGACCTGCGGGAGCACTCCGACGAACAGACCGACAGCGAACACCGCCACACCGACGACCAGCCAGAAGATCGATGCGGTGTATCCCGGACCAGGCTTCTTCGGCTTCGCCTTCTGCGCCGTGGATGCCGCGGCATCGGCGGACGCGGAGGCCTTCGCGGCAGCGGCGTCGTCGTAGTCCTGCTGCGAATAGCCGGGGTTCGCGAAGGGCGCTTCCGAACCCGATTGCGGATCGTGTTCGGACCGGTCGGTCATGCTCGGCGTCTCCTCCGCGTTCTCCATCACAGCGACTCGGGCGGTGCCCAGCGCAGCGTTTCGATCATCACACGGAACAGCTGCAACACGAGTTCCCGCTCCTCCGTGATCGAGGTCGAGAACGTGAGAAGCGCCACGTTCTGAGTACCGGGCACGGCGATCCAGTAGTCGACGATCAGCGACTCGTACGAGCCGACATCGCCGTCCGCGGGATGCTCGATGGTCTTGCAGCGACGCAGGGTGGCCGTTCCCCCGAGCTCGGCGGCCTCGACATCCGTGTAGTCACCGGCGTCGGGCAGCGACTCGAGGGCGATGCGCACGAGGTCGATCACCGTCTGCGACTTCGACGGGGTGGAGCCGAGCACGTCGATGTCCGGCCACGACACGGCCAGGGACATCGGAAGCATCGCCCCAGGGACGATCTCGAGGGCGAGATACACCTGGTCGGCACCGCCTTCGCGCGCCTTGTCAGCGAGCTCGGTCAACTGTGACCGAAGGTCGCCGCGGAGCCGTGCGAACGCGTCCATGCGATTCGTCACCCGGTTCGCCAGGGCGTGCATGGCGCGCTTCGAGGCGTCCGGGTCGTGCACGGGGATGTTCCACCAGCTGCCGGGCAGCACGATCTGCACCCCAGGTGCCTTCGCCTTCGCGCTCATGCCGCCCCCCTCGTGCTTCCGAACTCGAACGTGCCGGCGAGGGTGTCGCCGTACGCGGTGATGTCGTCGAAGACCGTCAGGTCATCGGTCGTGATGACCATGAAGATGAAGGTCGAGAGGCCCGGCGCAGCGATCGCGGCACGGTAGGTCTCGCGAAGGAAGCGTTCCCCGCTCTCCCCTGCGGGCAGCTGGGTGATGTCGTGCCCGGAGACAGCGGGTCTGCCGGACAGCTCCTTCTTCTGGTAGTCGCGGAGCCAGACATCCACGCCTCCCTCCGACTCGGTGGTCGACCAGTCGGCGAGGATGGCGTCGAGATCGAGCCCTCGCTGCTTGAGGCCCTGGATGGTCATGACCGCCACGATGGCGCCGACCTCTCGCTCGCCGACGCCGCCCCAGGTGTGGCGGTCGGGGTCGTCATCCGCGCTGCCGACATCGGACACGAGCGCCTCGGCCGCCGCCTGGAGGGTGGCTCGCGCCGCCTCGCCGTCGACCAGGGAGTCGAGCTCGCCGGAGATCTCCGCAAGGCCTTCGAGCGTTCGCGGCACCTCGAACCACTGCCCCTGGATCACGCAGGTGTATGTCAGCGCCACGACGCCCCCGTTCCGCTCACTTGTCTCCGCGGCGAGCTTAGTGCTTGCTCAGATCGACCGAGCCGGCCTGGAACGACGCGTGGTAGGCGGCGACCGGCGCCTTCGTGACCAGGTCGCCGAGGCCGTTCACGAGCGTCGCAGGCGAACCGGTGCTCGATGCCGCCATGTCGAATCCGTGCGAGCCGACGAGGGACAGGTTGGGAGTGACAGGTGTGATGCTCAGCGCCGAGTGCTCCTGGAAGTGGTTGAAGAAGCTCGCGTGCGGCGCCAGCCAGTTCTGCGTCGCGTAGTCGACTCCGCCTGCCAGGTTGTTGCCCGCGGAGACCGAGACGACACCACGCACGGCGCCCACCGCGGCGGCTTCGCCCTGCTCCGCGCCGTGCTCGGTCCAGTGCGCGAGTGTCTCCGACGCGGTCGTGCGGAACTGCTGGCCGGCGTTCCCGAGCGACTTGAAGATGCCGTCGCCGTCCGCTCGGCTGCTCATGAACTCCTTCACGCCGGCGACGGACCCCTTGACGTCGCCTGCGACCCCGCCGAATCCCTTGCCGTACGCCTCGCCGAGCGCCTTGCCCTTCGAGCCGACGTAGTCCGTGAGCTTCTCGAGGCCGCTGTACTTGTTCAGGCCGTTGCCCGCCTTCTCGACGAGCCCGAAGGTCTTGCCCAGCGCACCCTCGTGCGCTGCCAGCTTGTCGGCCACCTTGCTGAAGCCGCCCAGCCCCTTGACGCCCTTGAGCGCCGCCGCATCCGCCTTGATGGGGAGGGCGGACATCACCAGGGTGATCCCCGTGTTGAGCAGGTCGCCGAGCGTGCGATCCCCCAGCACTACCAGTGCAGCCGTCGCGATGAAGGACACCGCGGCCGCGGCCAGCACGATGATGTCGACGGCGGCCGCGATCGGTGCGAGAACGGGTATGAAGACCGCGAGCACGTTCAGCACCATCGAGATGTATCCGCCGATGTCGGCGATCGCCGCGGCCACCTTCTGTATGACATCCAGCACGGGCGCCAGGTATTTCTTCGCCCAGGCGACCGCATCGTTCCAGGCGCTCTCGAGCGCGTGTCCCAGCTTGTCCCAGAAGCCGTCGTTGAGCCCGCTGTCGCTGATCGCCTTCTTGATCTGAGAGATGGCCACCTGTGCGG
>JBQCJQ010000756.1:0-9922 GCA_051952615.1 Humibacter sp. | reverse complement strand
GTCTCGGTGGTCGCGGCATCGACGATCGCCGATCGAGTGACCGTCGTCGACTCGCGAGACCCAGGAGGACGTAGCGCGGCCGCGAACACAGGGGTTGAAGCGCTCCAGTCAGAGTTCGTGGTCGTCCACGACGATGATGATCTGTGGCACAGTGCTTTCCTCGATCAAACCGTGGCCTGGCTCGATGAGCATCCCGCCGATATCGGGGTCGGAGTAGCGACCACGATCGTGTACGAAGAACGTCATGGGGATAACTGGGTGGAGGTATCCCGCACGCCGTTCTGGGCAGATCAGGTCGCGCTCCGATTCATCGACCTGCTGGAAATGAACCGCGCGGTGCCGATCTCGCTGCTATACCGTCGCGCCGTGCACGAGAACGTCGGCCCATACGACGAGAGCCTTGAGGCGGTGGAGGATTGGGAGTTCTACCTGCGTGTACTCTCGGTGGGCACGTTGGGGTTCATCGGGGGCGCACCACTGGCAATGTGGACACAACGGCCTGGTGCGGCGGGCCCGGACGGCAACAGCATGTTCGCACTGAAACATCTGCATGAGCGCGACGACCTCGTGGTCCGCGAGCGAGCGCTCAAGGCGTGGGTGGATGATAACGGAGTGGGGCTGCCGCTCTATCTCGCCGCGTTGGAGAACCGCATCCGTAGCGAGGTCATCCGTGAGATCGCGGAACGCTTCGCCGCGCAAGAACGATTCATCCGCGCGGAGATCAACGCGCACCAACCCGTGTGGTCTCGTCTGCGGGCGATCCGCGCCAGAATCTCGGGACGGTCGCTCTGAGGCGCCCGCGGTCCGGCGCAGGTCGTCGGCTGATCAGGCGCGCTCGAGAGAACCGCACACTTGGATGGGCCGTTCGCGTCATCGATCGCGTCTGGTGGTGGCGGGTCATCCGTCGCTCCGGCATCGTGGACGCGCCCTTCTATGCCGCGCAGCTCGGCTTACCCGCCATCCCGGCCGGACTCGCACTCGCGCATTACGTGGCAAAGGGGTTCCGTCGAGGGCTCAGCGTCAATCCGCTCTTCGACGAGATCACGGCCGGCGGCAATCTGCCAGAGGTATTCCGTGTGCCCGCGATGTACGCGTACCTGGTGAGCGACAAGGTCACGGTCGCCGTGCATCCGCTGTGGGACGCTCCGGCCTACGGACGAACCGCGGGTCTGGGGAAGTGCGGCCCGCTCGAGCATGCGTGGGCTCGGCCGCAGGCCGTCGTGACGCTCGCGACCGCAGACCGCAGCCGGCACGTCACCGTGGCCGCGTTCCGTGACGAGGCGCGGCGGGCAGCCGCATCGTGGCGACGGCTCGGCAGTCTTCCGCACACGGTGGAAGACGGAGAAGTGGCCACGTTCGTCCTGCGGGTCGTTCAGAAAAGCGATCGCCGCTACGGGCGCAAGCTGGCGCAGGTGGCGCGGCTCGTCACCCGGGGAGATGCCGCCGCCGCGGTATCGCTCATTTCACCCGATGCCTCGCAATGGATCGTGGCGCAGCTATGGGGGACACTCTTCCCCGAGGTTACAGTCGACGGTCACGGAGCCGGAATCGCCTGGACGAGCGTGCTCGACCAAGGGCTGCGCAGCCGCGCGGCCCGCGTACTGGTCGCTCTGGACCCTCGCTGTGAGGTGGGCGACGATGATATCCGCGCCCTCGCGGAGGTTGCCGCGACCGGCCGGGCGGCCGCCCCTGTGCTCCGCGCGATCGACGGCACGATCGTCGGTGCAGGTGCATCTCGGATCGAGGGGTTCGACTTGCCGTACCGCATCCTCGCCCACCATCCTGCCGAGGATCTGGCGCCCTGGGGGAGCGAGCCCATCGCGGTGCCCATGCTCACGGGGCGCACCGTGGCTATCCCGACTCCTGTGCTGACGACTGCCCTGCGTAACGCAGGCGGCAGACAGCATGACGACCTCCTCGAGCTTCTCACCGATCATGCGCGCTCCGCGGATGTGCCCGCGGTCGTTCTGCCGCACGTCACGCCGGTCCTCGAGGAGCCCGAACACGCCTTCGCGACACGCCGTTGGTCGAGACGCTCGGCGGGGGCGGCTTCCCACGCGCCATCCGATCGGGAACGTGCAACAGCTCTCCTCGCACAGTCGGGGTTCGAGGTGCGAGGCTGGCGACTGTCTGGCGATGGACGGCCGGAGCCCGTGCTCGCCTGGATACGGCCCCGTCCGGATGCTCAGCGGTGGGCGATAAAGATCGGCGCGCCGGCGGGGCGTGCCGGCGCGGTGTGGGGTGAGACGCACTTTGCGCTCGGGCTTGCGCGGGCGTTGCGGCGCCGCGGCCACGACGTCGTCATCGACGCGTTCGGCGCCGCTCGGCGGCCGTCGGCTTACCTCGACGACGTTTCGGTGGTCGTCCGCGGTCCCTATCGGATCGATCCGCCCGACACCGGCACGCGGATTGAGTGGATCATCAGCCACCCGGATGAGATCACACCGAACGAGCTCCGCCGGTTCGACCGTGTCTTCGCGGCGTCGCGGCGGTGGTCAGCCCAGGCCACCGCACGCTGGTCCATTCCGGTGGCGCCCCTTCTGGAGTGCACTGACGCCGATCAGTTCTTCCCGAGGGGGCTGCCGCGCGGCGAGGACATCGTGTTCGTCGGTACGGCGCGCGGAATCGCCCGTCCCAGTGTCGTCGCGCCATTGGCGGCCGGCATCCAGGTGCGCGTCTACGGTCCGGATTGGCGCCCCTTCATACCGTCGTCGGCCGTCGCGGCGGAGTTCCTCCCCAACACCGACCTCCCCGCACGCTACGAGACCGCCTCCATCGTGTTGAACGATCAGTGGCCGGCTATGCGCGAACAGGGGTTCATAGCAATGCGTCCGTTCGATGTGGTCGCCGTCGCCGGCCGTGTGATCTCGGAGGACGTCGACGAGATCGAGGAGATCTTCCGCGGCGCCGTGGTGGCGTATCGCGACGCCGAGCATCTCGTGGAGCTGCTGCGCTCTGACCCCGACACACTGTTCCCCCCACAGGCGGAGCTGGAACGCATCGCGGCGTACGTGCGTGAACAGCACTCCTTCGATGCGCGCGCCGACGTGCTGCTGCGTGCGGCTGACGATGTCGCGGGGCGTCAGACGGACGCATGATCGCCACGCGGTAGAATGCTCGAGGCGCAGATCGTTACGAAACCCGCCCATCACCCGATCCGGTCCCGCCTGCGGTGTGGACGCCGGCGACAATCCACCGACCGACGTGAATGAGCGCATGACGATACGAACCGTGCTTCGAAAGATCGTTTGGCAGATCAACGCGATTCGTCATCGCGACCCGCTTTCGCCGGAGTTGTTCTCGCGGCTGTTCGGCACGCGCCGGCGGCGCTCGTGGGATCCCATGACCACGCCGAAACGGGTCGTCCTGCTGCGCAGCGATGAGATCGGCGACACCGCCACTACTCTGATGCTGCTCGCGGCGATGCGGGCGCACTGGCCGCAGGCCGCCCTCCACCTGGTCGTCAAGCCGGGACCCGCGACGATGTTCCACGCCACCCCGACGGTGGACCAGGTCATCCCATGGACGCCGGTCACCGAGGGCTCTGCGCTGAAGCGCCAAGTGCTCACCGCCCGGCAGGGACTGCGTCGGTTCGGCCTGCGGGGCTACGACCTCGCCGTCCTGCCCCGGTGGGACTTCGACGACACACCGGTGCGTTATCTGGCAGTGGCTTCCCGCGCGAAGTCGGTCGTCGGATTCGACCCTGTCCCGGAGCGGGAGCCGGTGTGGCTCGGAGACCAAGCGCGGTTGCTGACCGACGTCATCTCGCGCGGCACCACGCCGCTGCGTACCGTCGGGCAGCTGCGCCGGGTCGCGGAATACCTCGGGGTGCCGTGGATCGACAACCCCCATCCGGCTGTCGGAACCGGCCTGTTTGACGCCGTGGACGCCGCACGCGTGGCGAGCCTCGTCGGGCGCACCGACGGGCTCGTCGTCGGCGTCGGGATCGGTGCCCGTAACGCGAAGCGGCAGTGGCCGGTCGAAGAGATCAGGCAAACGATGGCCGGACTCGCGACCACCCGCCCGGTGACGGTGCTCGTGCTCGGTGGCTCCGTCGACGAGCCACGGGCGGAGGAACTCGTGGCATTGCTTCGCGCGGAAGGCATCACGGGCGTGGATCTCGCCGGAAAGCTGTCGCTGAGCGAGTCCGCTGCGGCCATCGCGCGGTGTGGGCTCTTCCTCGGCAACGACTCGGGCCTCCAGCACATCGCCAGCAGCCTGGACCTTCCCATCGTGGTCGTCACATGTCATCCCGCCAGCGGATCGCCGTGGAGCGACAATGCTCCCGAGCGGTTCGGACCCTGGTCCAAGCACTACGCTGTGCTGCGACCGGCGCGTCCCGTCGATGGATGCTCCGACGAGTGCGAGGCGGACGAGCCCCATTGCATCCTCGCCGTTCGCGCCGACGAGGCGGTCGCAGCCGCCGAGCGGCTGCTCGGCGGCGTCCGCAGCTGAGTCGGTTACGCTCATTCGGTCCCGACACCGCCGGTGCTGCTCGATCAAGATCTGGATTCCGCTATGTCTACTCTGTCGCCGATCACCCCGCACCACATCCTCAGTTTCGAAGCGGCGCGAGTCATCGTCGTCGGCGATGCGATGCTCGACAGGTACGTCGACGGGACGGTCAACCGCATCTCGCCCGAGGCGCCCATCCCGGTGGTCCAGGTGCGCCAAGACCGTAGCGTCGCCGGCGGTGCTGCCAACGCCGCCATGAATATCGCCGCACTCGGCGCCACCACCAGCCTCATCGCCTCCTGGGGCGACGACGAATCCGGCCGCGAGCTGGAACGCCTGTTGGAAGGAGCTGGTGTCGCGGCGACCCGCGTGGTGCGGGGGAGCGCGCCAACGATCGAGAAGCTGCGCGTCGTCGCCGGTCAGCAGCAGATTGTGCGAGTGGATCGGGAAGACACGATCGAACTCGGCCCGGATGGCGTCGCATCCGTACTCACCGCGCTTGAGGCTGAGCTCGATCGGGGGACGGAGGCGACTGCGATCGTCGTCTCCGATTACGCCAAGGGCATGATCGGGAGGGACCTCGCCGCGCGGGTCATCGCCCTCGCGAACGCGCGCGGCGTCCCCGTCATCGTCGACCCGAAGTCGTCCGACATCCGCAAGTACGCCGGAGCGACGATCGTGAAGCCGAACCTTGCCGAGGCGGTCCAGATGGCGGGAATCCCTGCGGCGGCACCGGATGACGCGGTGCTCGACGACATCGCGGAGCGCCTGCTCGTCGCGGGTATCCGCTCGCTCGCGGTGTCGTTGTCCGCTGTCGGCGTCGAGGTCATCGAGGAGACCGCGCGCGTGCGTATCCCCACCCGAGCTCGCCTCGTGTCGGATGTGTCGGGCGCCGGCGACTCGATGATCGCCGGCATCGCGGTGGGACTTGCCAGTGGGCTGTCCACGCTCCAGTCCGTGCAGGTGGGGAACATAGCCGCCGGCATCGCCTGCGGGCGTCCGGGAACGTCCGTGGTGACCCGCGTCGATCTGCTCAACGAACTCCTCATCGAATCCTCTCCGCAGGAGCGTCCGGGCACGGTAGAGGACTGGGACGAGCTGGCGCGTTTGGTGGCGGTGGAGAAGGCGGCGGGCAAGCGTGTCGTTTTCGCCAACGGGGTTTTCGACCTCCTCCACGCCGGACACGTCGCGCTCCTCAAAGAGGCCCGGTCGCTCGGGGACGTGCTGGTCGTCGGGGTCAACTCCGACGCCTCCACCGCGCGCCTCAAGGGGCCGACGCGCCCGCTGCAACCGCAGAGCGACCGCATGGCGGTCCTGGATGCGGTGCGTTACGTCGACTTCGTCACCGTCTTCGAGCAGGACACCCCGCGCGAGCTCATACTCGCGATCCAGCTTGATGTGATCGTCAAGGGCTCGGACTACCGACCCGACCAGGTCGTCGGCGGCGACGACGCGAAGGCGTGGGGCGGTCAGGTCCACATCGTGAACCTGCTCGACGGCGTCTCGACTACCCGGCTGTCGCAGGGTGAACAAGTGCGTCGCGGCTGAATCCCCGGCGGCGAGCAGGAAGGAACAGGACATGGGCATCATCCAGACGAATCTGCTGGACAACGCGCGTCGGATGACCGCACTGGCCGAGGACGCGGCTTTCGGGGAGACATTTGATCGCGCGGCCGCACTCATGGTCGCCGCCCTGCAGCGAGGCGGAACCCTTTTCGCCTGCGGCAACGGCGGATCGATGACGAACGCGCAACACTTCGCCGAGGAGCTCACCGGCCGCTTCCGCGGGAACCGCCCGGCGCTGCGCGCGGTGGCCATCTCGGACCCCTCTCACATCACGTGCGTGGCGAACGACTACGGTTACGAATTCGTGTTCTCCCGTTTCATCGAGGCGTTCGCCAAGCCGGGCGACGTCCTTCTGGCACTCAGCACCAGCGGGAAGTCGCCGAACGTCCTCCGTGCGGCACAGGCGATGAAGGCCGCCGGCGGCGAGGTCGTTGCATCCTCCGGAACCGTGGAGACCGCCCTGGCCGAGATCGCGGACGTCTCGTTCTCCCTGGGCGCGAACCGCTGGGCCGACCGCATCCAGGAGTCCGAACTCGTCGTGATCCACTCGCTGATGCAGGCAATCGAGGACGGCCTCGGCTACTCCTCGGAGTGAGTGACGCGTGCGACGGATGCTGCGAAAGCGGCGAGGGACGGGAAGGTCGCGTCCGCCGAGGGGTCGTTCTCCGCGTCGATACGGACAGCGACGCATCCGCCTGTGATCTCTCCGAGCCGCCGCGCCATCGCGATATCTGAGGGCGTGTCGCCGACGAGCACCGAAGCCGACCCGTCGACCTCGGGATGGGTGTCGAGATAATCGGTCGCCATCCCGGGTCGAGGTTTCCGGCAGGCGCAGTCGTCTGTCGCGAGATGTGGGCAGAACTGGACGGCATCGATGCGTCCGCCGGCCTCGATGATCGCGCGCCGCATATGCGAATGGATCTCATCCAACTCCGCCAGCGACATCAACCCCTTGCCGACGCCCTGCTGGTTCGTCACGATCACGATGCGCGGCGCCCAGCGGGCGAGGCTCACGAGCGCCTGGAGCGCTCCGGGCTCGAAGTGGAAGTCGGCCCACGAACGGACATAGTCGTCCATCATGCGGGTGTTGATCACCCCGTCGCGGTCGAGGAAGAGACACCAGACTGTCGAGGCGTCGGGATGATGCATCTTACTCCTCGTGGGGTGCCGCTCGAGACTCGTCGACAGTCGGGAGGACTCTCCACACTCGCACAGGGAACTCCTCAGAATGGTCGGGGTAGTGCCGCCGCCGGCGGCCCGCCGGTGCCCCCTCGATGTTACTCGGGTCAACGCTTAGTCCCGGGGTCGCGGTTCCAGGGGTCGAAGCGGGTCGGGGTAGGATCTTGCTGATGGAAAAGGGTGCGGCAGCGTGATCGCTCGACTATTCGTGGCCGAACGCACCCGCTGGGAGATGGTCGCCGGCGCGCTGATTGTCGGCATGGCCAGTCTCCTCGTCGCGGGTGGCTCGTTCTTCCATCGAGACGACTTCGTGTATGCGGAGTATCTCTCGCTCAACGCCTTACAACTCGAAACCTTCACGCGCTCGTGGTTCGGTCACTTCGTACCGGGCTACATCGCCTTCCTGGCCGCCTTCTTGAAGGTGTTCGGCCTTTCATGGCCGGCCGCGGTGGTGATCATCGCGTTGATCAACGTCGGCGCCTTCGTCGCCCTTACTCGGATTCTCGATGCCGTTCTTGGCCGCGCGCGGTTCAATGTGATCGCAGGTTTGGCGTTCTCACTGTCCGTAGGCCCCCTCGTCTCCCGTCTTTGGTGGGCGGCGACGCTCACGAACATGCTCCCGCTCGCGCTCGCGCTCGGCGCCCTCGGGTGCGCCACTCGGTGGGTTCTTCGTCGGCGTGCCCGTCATCTCGTCGCCGCTCTCTTGCTCTACGTATGCGCGCTCGCGTTCAGCGAGAAGAATCTGCTGTTCTCCCTCCACATCGCGGTCTGGTGCGTCTTTGTCTTGTGGCGCGGTCGTCCGTTCCGGGAGCGTGTGAAAGAAGTCTTGAGTACCTGGATGCTCTGGGTCGGGCTGGCCGCAGTTTCCCTAGTCGAGGTCGTGGTATTCCTCACCGGAGGGTTTGTCGAGGAGTCCGGGTCCTCGCCCAGCGCGCGCACCGCCGTCGCCTTCATCGCGGACAGCCTCCTAGGGGGCCTCATCCCCTCTCTGTTCGGGGTGGACATGGGAAAGGTCGACGGGTCGTTGCTGGACCCGCGTATCCTCCTCGCGGCGGCGGTCTTCGTGGCCTTCGTCGTCTGGACCGTCGTGAAGGTGCGCTCCAACCTCGGGGTGTGGCTCTTCGCGCTCATCGGCTGCCTGGCGAACGCGGTGGCGTTGTCACGGCGGGCGGAGGCCCTCGGCGTCACTGGGGGACGGAACTTACGTTATTTATTTGAGAGCTCCGCTTTGTTTTGGCTTGCGATCGGCGTCGTTTTGGTCGTTACGTTGCGCGAATATCTCCGGCGCGGCGAGACCGCGCCGGAGAGACAGATCCGCCGGCCGCTCCGAGTCGGAGCCGCCACTGCTGCTGCGGTCGCCCTTCTCGCGGTAGTGACGTGGTCGTGGTCTGCGGCGCTCGGGAGCGCTCTCGCTCAGAGCGAGGGCAGAACAGCACGGGCCTGGATAGAGGCTCTCGCTTCCACTTTGCCAAAGCCCCCGCCCGAGCTCATCGATTCGCCGCTGCCGGAGGCGGTCGGGTTGGCGCCATTGCATCCCTACGACATGGTTGCGGCAGCGCTGCCCAGTCTCGGATGGCAGGACGTTCACACCACGAACTCGCTCGCGGGCGCATGGGTGGTCGGCCCCGACGGCACGGCGGGGCCCGCCGCCGTCGCCGATTCCGAGCTCGCATTCTCGGGGCTCGCGTGCAGCGACGGGACCACCGAGATCGCCATCCCTGATGCACGGAGTCCCGGGCGCAAGTTCGTCATTCTCAAATACTCCGGAGGGAGCGGCGACAGCGTCGCGTTCCTACTCGATAACTCCTGGACTGTGATCTCGCGTCCCGAGTCATCCGGGACCGTGGTCGCCTACATTCCCCAGGCCTTCCAAGGGGACCTGCGGGTCAACACGCAGGGCGGGACGATGTGCGTCGAATCCGTCAGGATTGGCGACATCGTGCCGTCGACAGCAGCCGGCGCAGACTGACCAGTCGGCGCGGGCCCGCCGGAGCGTGACAGTACACTGATCAGGTAGGCGTCACTCTTGTGGAGCTGTTGCGGCGTCGTCGTTGGCATCTCGGCGCGTGCACCCCGTCAGACGTTTCGCCCGATCTGATCCGCTAAGGTTTCCCGCTGTGGATGCCGAAGCCATCAAAGGAACTTCATGAG
Organism: Humibacter sp.; assembly: GCA_051952615.1. Taxonomy (GTDB): domain Bacteria; phylum Actinomycetota; class Actinomycetes; order Actinomycetales; family Microbacteriaceae; genus Humibacter. Next base: position 571 of record JBQCJQ010000756.1, on the reverse strand, counting down.
CGACAAGCCCGCGATCCCGTTCAATGACCTCTCGAGAGGGTTGCAGCGTGACAGAGAGGCACTCCTGCGGGCGGCGGCGCAGGTCATCGACTCGGGCTACATCGTGCTCGGGTCCCAGCACCGCGCCTTCGAGGCCGAACTCGCCGCATTCGCAGGGGTCGCGCACGCGATCGGAGTCGCCAACGGAACGGATGCGCTCGAACTGGCAATCAAGGCGGTCCTTCCGGCCGGCCGATCCGTCGTCGTCACCGCCGGGAACGCCGGTGCCTATACGTCCACCGCGGTGACCCGGGCGGGACTCACGCCGCGTTACGCGGATGTCGATCCCGGGACTCTGTGTCTCACAGCCGACACAGTGCGCGAGGTGCTCGATGACGAGGTGGGCGTCGTGGTCGTGACACATCTCTACGGCCATGTTGGCAGCCTGGCCGCGCTGCGTGCTCTGTGCGATGAGCGCGGAATCGCCCTCGTGGAGGATTGCGCGCAGGCCATCGGAGCGTCCTCCGCATCCGCGGGTGCCGGAACCGTCGGCGACGCGGCCACAATCAGCTTCTATCCGACCAAGAACCTG
>JBQCJQ010000755.1:0-2880 GCA_051952615.1 Humibacter sp. | reverse complement strand
TCTGCCTATGCGGCGAGTCTCGTCGCATACTCGAAGTCTCGGTGGGGAGGCCCGGGGGCTCGGCCGACGGGTTCAGCCGTCCGCGCCGATGTCGGACGCCACGTCGGCGGCGTCGCAGGCCGCGATCACCGCGTCCGCGACGGCGGAGTGGTGACCGATCGCATCCAGGCCCTCGCCCAGCCGATTGGTGAGATGCACGAACACGAGCCCTCGCGTCGGATCGGCCCAGGCCACGCAGCAGTTGCTGCCGTTGTGGCCGAAGGCCTGCTTGCTGCTGAGCTCCCCCAGCGGGCTGATGAACCCTGCCGCGTGGCGCGCCCCACCGAGCTGGAACCCCTCCGACCACCGAACGGGAGCCTTCGCGTAGCGGTCGAGCTCCCCGTTGCTCGAGGGGCGCAGCATGCGCGTCACGGTGTCGGGAGAGAGGATCTGCACGCCGTCGATCTCGCCGCCGTTCAAGAGCATGCTGTAGAACCGCGCGACATCTTCCGCGGTCGTCGAGATGCCCGCCGCCGGGATGACCGCCCTTCGAAGACTGCGACGGTTCAGGTCGAGCGCGGCGATGCGTCCGACGGGCGTCGTTCCGCGGATGGGCACGCAGCGGTGCAGCTGCGACTCGGGGACGCCCAGGTAGGTGTCGTGGAGGCCGAGCGGCTCGAGCAGTTCGACGCGCAATGCGTCGGCCACGGGCATCCCGGTCACGCGCTCGACGAGCTCACCGAGGATGAACCCGAAGGCCAGGTACTGATACGCGGGCACCGCCCCGACCGGCCAGCGCAACTTCGCACGCTCGATGCGGTGAACGCTGCGACTCCAACGCATCATGGCGAGCGCGTCTCCCACCGACGTGGTGGCGACAGCCATGCCAGACCGGTGCTGCAGCACCCGGCGAACGGTGACCTCTCCCTTGCCGAAGCGGCCGAACTCCGGCCAGTACTGGGCCACGGGCGCGTCGAGCGACAGCCGTCGCTGCTCGGCGAGCTTGTGAACGAGAACCGCGAGGAACGGCTTGCCGGCCGAGAACATCCAGAACAGCGAATCCGGGCCACAGCCGACGCGTTCGTCGACGTAACGTCTGCCGTCCCTGATGACGAGCAGTCTGGTGGCACCGCGACGTCCGCGAACGAGGCGGAGCGCATCCGCCATGACCGGCTCGTCCTTCACCGGCTCGTCGCTCACCCCCTCGACCTCACCGCCTCAGTCAAGCATGCCGCTCACGGCATGGGATGACGTCACACGACATTCGCATGGGGTCTGTCACCGAACGTTCACCCTGCTCCGTGCGCCACGCGCCGACATGTGGTCCTCCAGCATGCCCGGCCGTGCGATCACCGCGCCCGCGAACGCGGCCGCCACGGCCGTGATCAGCAGGAAGACGATCGGCCACGTCCATCCGCCTGTCACGTCGTGCAGGCTGCCCACCACGATCGGGCCGATCGCGCCGAGAACGTAGCCGAGCCCTTGTGTGAAACCGCTGAGCGCGACCGCGCCCTCGTGCGTTCGGGTGCGGAGGTTGATCAGAACGAGGCAGAGCGGGAAGAGGAGCGGCCCGAGGCCGGCCATGGTGACCCAGACCCAGGTCGCCTGCGACGGCCAGACCAGCAGACCGATGTATCCCACCACGAAGAACGCGACACCGAGGTAGACCAGCAGGCCGACGTTGCGCATGCGTGCGGCGAGCACCGGAATCAGGAGGCCTGCCGGGATGCCCATGCCCGCATAGAGCGACAGCAGGTCACCGGCCTGCGCCGGAGTGCTTCCCGCCGTGTCGTGCAAGAGCTGGGGCATCCACGCGAACATCGCGTAGGCGTTCAGGGATGACGTGCCGAACATGACCGCCATCGCCCACGACATCGGTGAGTGCCAGACGCGCCCCATGGCCGCCTTGCCCGGCTCCTCTACCTCGGCGTCGACGTGTCGAGAATCGGGACGACGAATCAGGATGCCCAGCCATGGCAGCAGCGCGATCACGGCCAGCACCGCCCACATACCGACGGAATAACGCCAACCGGCGGAGTCTGCGACGGGAACGGCGATCAGCGGCGGGATCAGCGTGCTCACCGACAGAACCGTCGCGTAGAGCGCGGTCATCAGGCCGATGCGATCGGGGAAGTACCGCTTCACGAGAGGCGGCAGCAGCACGTTCCCGACGGCCATGCCGGCGAAGGTGACGATGCTGCCGACCACGAGCATCCAGTACGACGTCGAAAGGCCGCGAACGAGATCGCCGACGACGAGGGCGATCAGCGCGATGACGACGACGACCTCGAGACTGGCGCGACGCGTGAACAGCGGGGCGACGAGACCGAACACCGCGAAGCTGATCGGAGGCAGAGCTCCGAGCAGACCGATGCCCGCCGCACCGAACGGCACGTCGTGAGTGATCTCGTCGAAGATCGGCGAGAGCGCCGTGACCGCCGCACGCAGGTTGGCCGCGACGAGCAGGATGCCCAGCAACGCCAGCGTTCTTCCTGCCCAGAGCGGATGACGTGCTGTGGTGTTCTGTTCGGTCACACCCAAGTCTTTCACCAGGGCCGCATGCCCATCGGCCGGCCATCGGGGGTTCGAAACGCGCGCGGCATCGCCGCGAGCTCCGGGGCCCACGGAGGGCGCGCGGCCTAAGGGGCCGGCGGGCGGCAGCGCACCAGGGTGACGTTTCCGCTCAGAACGGTCTCGCCGACACCGAAGGGCACGAGTACGGTCTCACCGGCCATGAGGGGCATGCCGCCGTCCGCCCAGCGCAGCTCGCCATGGCCGTCGAGGACGACGAGCACGCCGTACCCGGCATCGAGCGTCGTCGAGCCATGCGATTCGATGCGCTCCGCGCGGAAGACGGCGTCAGCTTCGGCCGGGAAGAACGGCGTGACCCACGCGTCGCCG
>JBQCJQ010000754.1:0-2712 GCA_051952615.1 Humibacter sp. | reverse complement strand
ACCAGGCAAAGGCTCTGGCGTTCTACACGGAGAAGCTGGGCTTCGTGACCAAGACCGACGTGCCCGTCGGCGAACATCGATGGCTGACCGTCGTCGGCGCGGATGACACGGACGGGGTCGAGCTCTTGCTCGAGCCCAACGCGAACCCCGCCTCGCAGGCGTACACCAGGGCGCTCATCGAGCAGGGCATCCCTGCGGCGTCCTTCGCGGTGGATGACGTCGACGCCGCCCATCTCGAACTGACCGAGCAGGGTGTGGTGTTCGTCCAGCCGCCCGGAGTCGCCGGCCCGGTGAAGACCACGGTGCTCGATGACACCTGCGGCAACCTCATCCAGCTGGTCAGCCCCGCATGACCATCGATCACGGCATTGAGGCGGAGCCGACCGGACAAAAGCCCGAGGTGACGCCGAACGCTCGCGACGACCGGGGCCGCAAGCAGGGGTTGTGGACCGATCCGGATCCCCATGGCGGCGTCATGACCGGCACGTACACGGACGACCTACGGCAGGGCGAATGGCACCACTACTCGTCAGACGGACGGCTTCGCTCCCAGGGAAGCTTCCTCGACGGCGAGCTGGATGGCGAGTGGATCTGGTATCGCTCCAACGGTCGAGTCATGCAGCACGGGGGATTCCGTCGGGGCGCCAAACACGGCGTCTGGGAGCGGTGGAACGCTGCCGGCGAGCCGATCGACCGGGGCTCCTATGACGACGACCGCAAGGTCGGCGAGTGGATCGCGTTCAACCCCGACGGCAGCGTTCGACGCACCACCCGGCATCCTGCAAGCGGCGCCTGAGGCCCGACGTCAGCCGATGACCATGTGCACCTCAGTGACGTGCTGGTCGTCCGGAACCTCTCCCGGCATCGTGAGGTACACGTTGAAGTTGTCGCGCTCGATCGACTGCTCGTTCGCGTTCGCGAACTCGATGCCCTCCGATCGCGCGAACTCGTCGATACGGGTGTGCGCCTCGGTGATCAGCGAGTAGGGGCCCACCACCCGGGCGACGACCGTCTCGCGCTCTGGCAGGTCGGTCACGGAAAGCGGCGCGCGGACCGTGGTTCCGGGAGCGACCGGGAGCCAGATCGACTCGTCCACATCGCTCTCGCGATACTCGCCGTCGTGCTCGATGACGCCGCCAGGACCGATAGGCGTGATTCCTTGGGCTGCGATCTCGGGCATCATCCTTGCCCAGAGCTGGCCTTCGTCGGAGTAGGTGGGCACGGTGCCACGCAGCGAGACGACGGTCATGGCGGGAACGGTGGCGCGGGAAACGGTGATGTCGTTCATGATGTCTCCTTGACTTCTGATGAGGTGGTCGATGAGGGTGAGCCGTCCCTGTGCGACACGAAGGTCGGATGCCAGCGTCTCGCGTTGCAGCAGCAGCGCTTGACGGTAGGCATCGGATCCACGCGCGGCGAGAACGGCAGCGATGGCGGACACCGTGAACCCCACGTCGCGCAGCCGCCTGATGAGCGCCGCACGATCGAGTTGATCGGCGGTGTACCGGCGGTATCCGGTCTGCGCGTCGATCTCCGCCGGTGTGAGCAGTCCACGCTCGTCGTAGTGACGGAGCATCCGGATGCTCAGACGTGCCCTAGCGGAGAACTCGCCGATCGAGAGGTACCGGGTGTCGGACATGGCCTCAGGTTGCCACCTCACACCGTGTCAGGGTCAAGCCGGTCGCGCCATTCCCCCGCGAGACCCCGTTTCGAAGTCAAATAGCGCGAACCTCGGCGCGCAGGTTCGCGTTATTTGACTTTAAAACGAGGGATGGCACCACCATGACTTTGAAACGGGGGTGCCTGGCCCGGGGCTGGCCCTAGTCGTGGGTGGCAGAGCCGATGCGGGTTTGCAAGCCGAGCGGTCCCGCGATGTCGAGAGCGGCTCTCTTCCCGGCGAGGAGGTTCTTCGTCTGGCCACGGATGAAGCCGGGTGCGGCGGCGCTGATGACCGGGTCCGCGACGACATCTTGGGTCGCGACGACGAGTTGTTCGAGCGTATCGACGATGATTTCGCGGGCACGGGCATCCGTAACGCCCCATCGCACGGCTTCGTTCGCGAGGTGATCCATGGTCACGTCCGGCAGCCACTGCTGATCGTCGATATAGAGGGCGAGACGCTGGCTCGCATCGTAGGACAGCATGATCGGTGCCGCGTCATAGAGCGGAGCGAGCTGGGGCCGACCCTCTTCCGGACGAAGGATGGAGTAGTTCTTCGCATGCGCGTCGGTATTGCCGACGGCGACGTTGAAGGTGACGTAGCGAAGCAATCGCTCCCGCTGGCTGGGGCTGGTGTCGAAGATGCTGCGCTCTCGATCGAGTGTGGCCGCTATCGCTGCCAGGTTTGATGCCGGGTTCGCCCATTGGAACTTGTCGTTGCCTCCCCAGGGAAGCGCGAGAGCTTGAGCCATGTCTTCTTGGTGGAGCCGGGTGACGACGCCGTTGATGTCGAGGCGGTCGTAGCGCTCGACGACCAGAACCGTCTCCTCTCCGATCGTTTCGATCCAGGAAGCGAAGGTGGTCAGTCCAAGCGCTCGCGCGAGGTCGAGGGTGTATTGCTCTCGGATAACGACATCGCGGGCTTCGGCGGCCACCGGCTTCAGGATGTGTGTCGACGCGACGTCGTCGTTGCCGATAGCCCACTGCCCGTCGACTCGGGTGAGTGCAAGTTTGCGCTGGATGCCGGCGACTGCCGACCCTCCTCCCCCGACA
>JBQCJQ010000753.1:0-4716 GCA_051952615.1 Humibacter sp. | reverse complement strand
GCTCGTCACCCCCGATATCGTTCAGGACTACGTGCAGCACGGCGGCAACGTGATCGGCGAGATGCTGTCGGATGAGGGCCGCATCCGTCCCGCGTCGAGTTGGGCCACCGTTCGCTCGATCTCCGACCGCTACGAGGGCGGGCACGGCCCGAAGGCCGTAGCGAGATCGGTGTTCAAGGTCTCCGTCGGATGGCGCCAGCTCATGGTCGAGACGCTCGCGCTACGCGCGGCGGACACCCCGGAGATGCGGCAGCTGGTCGCGCTCTACGGCAGACGACGCCGGCTCGCTCGCACCTTCTGCTTCATCCGCGAAGCACGCCGTCGCGAGCTCGTCGCCTCCCGAAGCGTGCTCGAGTACCTGGGCGGATGGATCGCCGGGTGGTTCGTCGGTGGCAGGTCGCTGGGGATGCCCAAGCCCTGAGCCGAATCGGCGCGGTCGAACGCGCGAACCGTCATCCCTCGGATCGTGGCGGAGCAGGCTGCGGTCTGTCCACCCGTTCACCACGCCACGAGATGGTCGACGCCTTCTCGTTCAGCGCACTCGGAATACGACCGGTCCCGCCCTTCCGACCATCCCTCCACCCGTGCCTCAACACCGAGACGAGAGCCAGCCTTGGACGGGCGAACGCCACGGCGACGACGAAGTGCGCGACATCCCTGTTGCGTTCGCGCCGGAGAAGCGCGTGCGCAACGTGGCGGTACCGCCGCGTCACGATGACCCGGTTGCGCGCACGGTAGTAGTACCGGAACGGGGTGCTCAACGTGGTGCTGATCCGTCGCCCGAGCACCGACATGGACTGGAAATGCCCGAGCTCGTGGGGAAGGTCGAGGCCGGGGGCCGCGACCGAGACGAGTCCTGCGGCGAGTGCTCTGAGGTAGAACTCGACGTCGACCAGGTCGATGAAGAGACCCTCGTCGAACGCGCCGATGCGCTGCAGCGCCGAACCTGTGACGAGCATGCCCGATTGGATGGGGCGCAGCGCCTCGTGCAGGCCGGGCGCGAGCTCCGGCCCGGTCTGGTCGACACCGGCGAAGGTCTCCGGCGCGACGATCGCGACGGCAAGGCCTGCGGATTCCGCCTGGCGGAGCACCTCGACAAGTCTCGCGATGAATCCGCTGGGGAGGGCGCTGTCCTGGTCGAACGTCACGACGACGTCGGAGGGGCTCAGGTCGGCAGCCGCGATGCCTGCGTTGAGCGCGGCGGCGATGCCCTTGTTCTCCGGCAGCGCGACGAGTCGCGCGCCGGCACGAGTCAGCTCGGAGTGCACCTGGTCGAAGCCTTCCCCGCTGCCGTCGTCGACCACGACGACGTCGTCAGCCTGATCGACGATCTTGGCGACGTTTGCGACCACCTCGCTGCCCGGCCGGAACACGGACACCACGGCGACGACGCGACGGTCGGGGGAAGCGCTCATCCGTCGATTCTTCCGCACCGCCCGACCCGCCCGCCTCATGCGGTTCGGTCGCCGCGCCGGTGTTCGCTCACCCGGTAGAATCCGGGGCATGTCCACCGCCCTCGAGCGCACGCTGATCGTCATGCCAGCGCTCAACGAAGAGTCGAGCGTCGGGGCGGTCGTCGACGAGGTCTTCCGCACCCTGCCGGGCGTCTCCTGCATCGTGATCGACGACGGCTCACGAGACGGCACGGCACGCATCGCGAATCGCGCGGGCGCCGCCGTCGCTCAGCTGCCGTTCAATCTGGGCGTCGGCGGAGCCATGCGGCTCGGATTCCGCTTCGCGCTCGAGAACGGCTACGACAACGTCGTGCAGGTCGACTCCGACGGTCAGCACGATCCGGCGGAGGTGACGACGCTGCTCGCCGGCCTCGAGAAGGCCGACATCGTCATCGGCGCCCGCTTCGCCGGCAAGGGCGCGTACGTGGTGAAGGGCCCGCGACGCTGGGCGATGTCGCTCCTCTCGGTCGTGATGAGCCGCGTCGCCCGCACCAAGCTCGACGACACCACGTCGGGCTTCAAGGCGATGGGACCGCGCGCCGTCGCACTGTTCGCCTCGAACTATCCGGCCGAGTACCTCGGCGACACGATCGAGGCGCTCGTCATCGCGGCGAAGGCGGGCCTCACCATCACCCAGGTGCCGACCGAGATGCGCGAACGCACGACGGGCGCTCCCTCGCAGAACCCGATCAAGGCCGCCGTCTATCTCGCCCGCGCCGCGCTCGCTCTGCTCGTCGGTCTGATCCGTCCATCCACCCCGCGGCCCGGAGATGTCTCATGACCGTCGCCAGCTACGTTCTCGGCGTCGTCGCGTCGCTGCTCGTCCTGATCATCGTGATCGAGATGCTCCGTCGCAGGCGGCTGCGCGAGCGTCACGCTCTGTGGTGGCTGATCGCGGGCATCCTCGCGCTCATCGCGGGCGTCTTCCCCAACACCCTCGCGTGGGCGGCACAGCTGGTCGGCGTTCAGATACCGACCAACCTCGTGTTCTTCGTCAGCATCGCGATCCTGTTCCTCGTCTGCCTGCAGCACAGCTCGGAGCTCACGACCGTCGAGGCGAAGACCCGCACGCTCGCCGAGCAGTCGGCCATGCAGGAGCTGCGGATCCGCGAGCTCGAACGACAGCTGACCGGAAAGGACAGGCTGGCGTCCGAACCCGACGAGAGCTGATGCCGGCACGGCGACGACCGACACGTCGCGGCCGCACCGAATCGCACAGCGTTACCGGATAAACTCCATCGGTCCCTGCACGCATCCGGCGATCGCCGACACGTCTGCGTGCCCAGCAGAGTTCGAAGGGTCTCGCGTGCGCATAGTCGCGGTGGTCGTCGCCTACAACAGGCGCGAGCTCCTGCTCGAATGCGTCGACGCTCTCGCCGCTCAGACCCGTGCGCTCGACGCGATCGTCGTGGTGGACAACGCGTCGACCGACGGCTCGGGGGAAGCGGTAACCACCGCGCACCCAGAGGTCGACCTCGTGCCGCTCACGGTGAACACCGGAGGGGCGGGCGGCTTCGCGGTCGGCATCGAGCACGCCATCTCCGCACAGCACGCCGACCTGATCTGGGTGATGGATGACGACACCATCCCCACCCCGACCGCCCTGCAAGCGCTGTTGGATGCCCGTGCCGCCGCCCGCGAGACGCCCGCCATCCTCGGCTCGCGAGTGGTGTGGACCGACGGGCTCGACCATCCGATGAACACGCCGCGCCGCAAACCTCTCGCCTCGGCCGCCGAGCGCAGGGATGCGGCCGCCGCGGGTGGCGTGCCCGTGCGATCGTCCTCCTTCGTGTCGATGCTCCTCGACGCCGCCGCCGTCCGCGAGGACGGCCTGCCGATCGCCGAGTACTTCATCTGGAACGACGACTTCGAGTTCAGCGCACGCACCCTGCGCGAACGTCGCGGCCTCTTCGTGCCGTCGAGCGTCGTGCTGCACAAGACGAAGGCGCGAGCCGACACCGATGCCGACCCTGGAGAGCGCTTCTACTACGAGGTGCGCAACAAGATCTGGCTGTTCCGCGCCTCCCCCGCGCTGGCCTGGTACGAGCGCCCGCTCTACCTCGCGGCGACCGGCAGGCGGTGGCTGCGTACGTACCGGCGGTCATCCGATCGCGCGACGATCGCCCGCACCTTCCGCTCGGGCTGGCATGACGGCTTCGGCGCCCGCCCGCGCAGCAACAGCGCCTACCTCGCCTCGCTCGGGCTCGACGCCACCTCGATGGCGGAGTTCGAGGTGACCACGCGATGACACCGCTCCCCCAGTTCTCCCTTCTGCTTCCGGTCTATGGCGGCGACTCCGCACCCTTTCTGCTCCGCGCCTTCCGCAGCTCCGTCGTCGAGCAGACCCTGAGGCCCTCCGAGGTGGTGCTGGTGCAGGACGGTCCGGTCTCCGCTCCCCTGGTCTCTGCGATCGCCGAGCTCGACAGGACCACGCCTGTGCCGCTGCGCATCGTGATCCTTCCCGAGAATCGCGGCCTGTCCGAGGCACTCACCGCCGGCCTGGCGGAGTGCACGTTCGAAACGGTCGCCCGCATGGATGCCGACGACGTCTCAGAACCGAACCGCTTCGCGGTTCAGCTCGAGCTGATCGCTCAGGGGTACGAGCTCGTGGGCAGCGGCCTCAACGAGTTCACCGAGACGGATGACGGCGAACGCCTCGGCGTGCGACGCGTTCCCCCCGTCGAGCCCGACGAGATCCGGCGATACGCACGCTTCCACGACCCGTTCAACCATCCGACGGTCGTCTACACGAAGGCGGCCGTCGAGCGCGCGGGCGGATACCAGCCCCTCGGCATGATGGAGGACTACTGGCTGTTCGCGCGTATGCTCGCCGCCGATGTGCCCGCCATCAACACGCCGGAAGCGCTCGTGCGGTACCGCGTGTCGTCGGGCGCGTACAAGCGTCGCGGCGGCCTGAAGCTGCTTCGGAGCGAGTGGATGCTCCAGCGCGCGTTCGTGAAGAGTGGCTTCACCTCCCGCGGGCAGTTCCTGCGCAACATCGTGGTGCGCGGCGGCTACCGTCTCGTGCCGGAGCCGGTGCGTCGCCGGGCGTACCGCTCGATGATCGCCGGCGAGCGCAGCGTGGCGGACGGGGCGTCGACGAAGCAGTGAGAGGGTCGCGTCAGTCGCAGCCGGTGACCTTGTAGAGCTTCGCCGGTCCCTGCTGATCGACGAGCGTGAGCACCGGGCTGTTCGACAGCCCGTTCATGCCCTTGTTGATGTTCGCCTTGCCGAAGACCCCGACGTCGCCGAAGTCGAGCGC
>JBQCJQ010000752.1:0-2071 GCA_051952615.1 Humibacter sp. | reverse complement strand
CGTCGCCAGGAGCGGCACCAGAGCTTGCGTCGGGGCTTGGTCATGGCGTCTCCGAAGAGCCGCTACGAGCCGGGAAGAACCAGGACGCAGCGCAGCGGATCTGGTCATGCCGCGAGTCGCCGGGGATCGGTTCCACGCTCTCCCAGACGTAGATGCCGCCCTCCACGACCTCGGACTCGATGCGCGTCACGAAGCGGTACCGCGTGCGGTAGGTCGCGCTATCGGACACGGGTCACCTCAGATCGGTAGACGTTGCAGGCGGGCTCGAACCCGTCTGACTGCCTCGCCACGACGGTCAGTTTCTCGCCGGGGTCGAGCCAGTACGGGACGCAAAGCAGCACGTCACCGGCCATGAGGCCCATCCTCGGGTCGTCGTTGGTCAGCACCCATGGCGTCGTCTCGGGTAGGAGGCGTGCCTGCCAGGCGGACGGCTGCCAGGGCTGCTCAGAAGTGGCCCTCTGGTCAGGCATCGACGACCTCGACAATGGCCTCCTGGACCTTGGCGTCGATGAGATCACTCAGGGTCGTGTCGATCGCCCCGACTACACCCACCTCGACGACTTCGATGTCCGCCAGGTCCACGAACGCGAAGTCCGTCGGCAGCAGAACATCCACGGTCAGGCGCACGATACGGCGCTCAGCCACGCTCACCACGCTCCTTATCGGTCGGCATCGCAGGGTGTCCGTCCCCGATCGGGTGGGACCTCGTCACGGTGCAGTCGGGCCACGTGCAGATCATCGGAGGCGTCCGGCCGGACCACTCGTAGTGGCAGCAGCCCGTCCTGGCACGGGCAAGTCGGGTCACCGTGAGGACACATCGGACGCCTCCTCAGAAGGAGCCCTATCAGCAGGGGTCACGACGCGGCCTCGTGCTCGCCGTTCTCCCAGCGGATGTGACCCGCCAGCAGGTAGATGGTGTCCGGCGTCCAGTGCTCACCGCAGTTCACGCACATGCCATGGGCCGACTGGTTCGTCACCCCATCACCGAGCCGGATCCTCAGCCCGCCCTTCTTCTCACACAGCGGGCAACTGTTCTTGTCCAGCCGTCGGGCGGGGACTTCCCAACCTGTGGCGACGCGTGCCCACGTCGTCCATGACGATGTGGAGCCGGCAAGGTCGTAGGCGTCCTCCCGCTCGAGCCTCGTCGCGCCGCCCACGAGGCTGCGGAGGACATCAGCGGTCTCGTGCCGTGGGGCGAGGTTCATCTGCTGGGCCTTGGTGCGCGCCTCTGTGTCGATCCGCATGTACGTGTCGATGGCGTCCAGACGGGCTGAGGGTCGGCTGCTGAAGCTCCCTCGGTCCTGATCGGGGCCGTTGCTGCCGCGCTCGAAGGCCGTGCCGAGCTGGTCGAGGAGGCTCGGGACCTCCGTGATGTGCTGATCGGTGAACCACGTCCCGTTCCGGTACACCGTGAACGGCTCGCGGTGGGTGTGGCCATCGACGAGCTCGCTGATGTTCTCCGTGATCCGCTGCAACGGGTCCATCAGGATGCCTCCCAGGAGTGGCGGAGGAACCCGAGCTCGTACCAGATCGGGTCCTCAAGGTGGATGAGGTCGTGGTGCAGCCGGCAGACGGCCTTGCAGTTCGCCGGGTCGAGGATCGAGCCACCGCGGGCGCGTGTGAGCGGCTCGTGGACGTCGGTGGAGGGGTGGGGGCACCAGGGCACTTCGCACGTCGGATAGGCCGCCAGAACGGCGCTGACGAGCTTCCTGCGGTGCGTGTAGACACGGGAGGTCTTCGCCGACCGACGTTTTAGCGGGGTGCGCTTCACGACCAGTCCATCCCGGGGACAACCGTCCCGGGTGCCCACGGCCACTCCTCGTAGCCGCCGCGGACGAGGATCTGCGGCCAGTCACGACCATCACGGGGGCCGCGCCACGGCACGAAGTGGAACCGCTCCGTGGAGTCCTTCTCCGCCTTCAGCCCGTACCCGAACTCCGGCCAGCGCATGAACAGGCTCGACCCGATCGGGCGGAGCGACCGGCTGCCCTGGTAGCCGTGCGGGGAATGGGTCTCCATGACGATGGCGCAGCCGTGCTCGGCACGGAGGTTGTCCAGCACCCGGGTCATG
>JBQCJQ010000751.1:0-2101 GCA_051952615.1 Humibacter sp. | reverse complement strand
CCTTGTGTCGCTTGTGCCATAACTACTGATACAAGCGACACAAGGGGTGAGCGATGCAGATCGAGATCGATCCGACCTCCGAGATCCCGCTCTATCAGCAGCTGCGCGACCGCGTCGTCGAGGGGATCGCGGCGGGACGCCTGCGTCCCGGAGACAAGCTCGCGCCCGTTCGAACGCTCGCCGGGCAGTTCGGCATCAACGTGGCGACGGTCGTCAAGGGCTACGATCTGCTGCGCGCAGAGGGGCTCGCGAGGAGCAACCGCACGGCGGGCTCGGTGATCGCGCGCGGGCCGCTCAGCGATCGCGCTGAGGCTGACTCGTCGGTCGAGAACCGATGGGATGCCGCAGCCCGGGCCGGCTGGGCCGCACGGTTGCGAACGGTGCTCGCCGAGGGGGTCGCACAGGGCGAGAGCGACCGCGATCTGGAGAACGTCGCGCGCGACATCCTTGCGACGTTCGCGGCAGAACGGAAGGGCTCCTGATGGACACCGCCATCTTCGTCACCATGCTGCTGACCCTGATCGTCGTCGCGGCGATCGTCTTCACGCTGCCGAGCCTGATGCCCCGCACGGTACCGCTCGGGGTCAACGTACCCTTAGCCCGCATCGACGAGCCGATCATCCGCACCTCGCTGCGTCGGTTCCGGCTGCTGGTCGCGGCATCCTGGCTGCTCGCGGTCATTCTGCTCGTGATCCTCGTCTACTTCGCACCCCTTGCCGCGGCACTCGTGAGCATGCTGTTGTTCACCGCGGGAAGCACGGTCGCCTACATCGTCGCCAGGCAGGGCATCGTGCGGGCGAAGCACGAGGGCGAGTGGTACTCGGGAGCGACCGTGCGGCTGGCGGGCGACGTCACCGCCGAACCGGTCCGCACACCGATCCCGGTCGGCTGGTTCGCGGTCTCCATGCTGCTGCTGGGGCTCGTCACCGTGATCGGAGCGGCCGTCTACCCGACCCTTCCCGCGAGCATCCCGTGCACTGGAACGCGAGCGGGGTCGCAGACCGCTATGAGCCGAAGAGCGTGTGGACGGTCTTCGGGCAGCTCATCATCATCGCGATCGTGGTCATCGGGCTCTTCGCCCTCTCGTTCGCCGGCCGTATCGTCTCGATCCGGGCGCTTCCGTCGGCAAGCGCCGAGCAGAATGCCGCCCGTGAGCGCGGCATCAGGTCGGTCATGTCGTCGCTTCTGGGCTGGATGATGTTCTCGATCTCGCTCGGGCTGTGCTGGCTCACGCTGGTGTCGTTGTTCCTGCCGGCTGATCGTGCGCTCATCACCCTTGGCGTGGTCGTGCTGCTCGTGATGCTCTTCGGCGGGATCGTCGTCTTCATCGTCATGTGGCGGCGCGCCGCCGGCCGGGGTGCTGCCATCACCGGCGGTGACACGGGAGCGGATGCCCCCGACGACGACCGCTTCTGGAAGGCGGGCATCTTCTACGTGAACCGCGACGACCCCGCCATCATGGTTCCGCGACGCTTCGGAGCAGGGTGGACCATGAACCTCGGACACCCCGCCGGCATCGCGATCGGCGTCGTGCTCCTGCTGATCGTCGTCGGAGCGCTGGTCTTCGCGTTCACGGCAAGGGCGAACCGATGAGCACCGAGCCGACGGGCACCAGCCCTGTGAGCACCGAGCCGAGCCCGTTCCCGACCCGGGTGCCGTGGATCGCGGTCGCGGTGTTCGTCGTGATCGCCTTCGGCCTCGCCTGGCTGGTCACTCTGTCGCTGTGGCTGAGCGGCAGGGGACTGGCGACACCCGGCGCGATCTTCTTCATCATGCTCATGATGTACACCCCGGGAGCGGCGGCGCTGATCGTGGCGTTCTTCGTGCAGCGTCCTCGTCCTCGTCCGCTGCCGGAGTATCTCGGGCTCTGGCCGCTGCGGCCCGCGAAGCGCGTGGTCTGGATGACGGTGATCGGGCTCCTCGGCAGCATCCTGCTGGTCATCGTTGCGGTGTTCGTCAGTGCAGCGCTGGGGTTGGTGCCGCTCGACCTGGTGCACTTCTCCGGCTTCGAGCAGACTCTGCGTGCGGCATCCGGCGGCGTCGCCATCCCGATACCGACCACGCTGCTCGTCGTCATCGAACTCGTGTCGTTGCCGTTCGG
>JBQCJQ010000750.1:0-2178 GCA_051952615.1 Humibacter sp. | reverse complement strand
TGTCGTGATCGTGGGTGCCGGGTCCGGCACCCGTCTCGGGGCTGCGGTTCCGAAGGCGTTCGTCACGGCCGGTGGGTCCGCTCTGCTCGAGCACGCGGTGCATTCCGTGATCGGCATGTCGGGTCCGGCTCAGCTGATCGCCGTCGTGCCCGCGGACCTGACGGCGCTGGCCGCCGACCTCATCTCCCCGCTCGCGCCTCACGCTGTGGTCGTCGCGGGCGGAACGACGAGGCAGGCGTCCGTCGCGGCGGGGCTCGCAGCGCTCGACGATGCGATCGAGGTCGTGCTGGTGCACGACGCAGCACGAGCGTTCACGCCGTCCGACCTCTTCGACGCGGTGGTCGCCGCGGTCGATGACTCCGGCGACGGCATCGTGCCCGGCATCCCGGTGAGCGACACCGTCAAGCGCACGGATGCCGCCTCCCGCATCACCGAGACCGTCGACCGCTCGGAGCTGGTCGCTGTGCAGACACCACAGGGGTTCCCGCGGGATCGCATCGTCGAGGCGTACCGGGTGGCGGTCTCGGAAGCGACGGACGACGCCGCGCTGGTCGCCGCGACCGGACATCCGGTGCGCATCATTCCCGGCGACGCCCTCGCGTTCAAGGTCACGACCCCGGCCGATCTTCGTCGGGCTGAAGAGCTTCTGGGAGGCGCCATGCCCCGCATCGGCCTAGGCACGGACACGCACGCGTTCGGCGGTGACGGCGACCTCTGGCTCGCCGGACTGCACTGGCCAGGCGAGCCCGGTCTCGCGGGGCACAGCGACGGAGACGCGGTCGCCCACGCCATCGTGGATGCGCTGCTGTCGGCCTCTGGCCTCGGTGACATCGGAAGCGCCTTCGGCACAGACGACCCGAAGTTCTCGGGCGCGCATGGCGAGGTGTTCCTCCGCGCCACGAACGACATGCTGCGAACCGCCGGCTTCCGCATCGGCAACGTCAGCGTGCAGCTGATCGGCAAGAGACCCCGGTTCTCCGGGAGGCGGGCAGAGGCGGAGAAGACGCTCACGGGCATCCTCGACGCGCCGGTGTCGATCTCGGCGACGACGACCGACGGACTCGGCTTCACAGGCCGAGGCGAAGGGATCACGGCGATCGCGACGGCTCTGGTGATCCGCGTCCCCTGACGCGGTCGACACAATGGGTGGTCGCCCAGCCGCCGCCCAATAGTCTTGTCAGGTGGGAATCCGACTCTACGACACGCGTGCCGCCTCGCTGCGTGACTTCGTTCCGCTCGTCGACGGACGCGTAGGCATCTACGTCTGCGGTCCCACGGTGCAGTCGTCCCCCCACATCGGGCACCTGCGCTCCGCGCTCGTGTACGACCAGATCAGGCGGTGGCTGAACTATCGCGGCTTCGACGTGACCCTCGTTCGCAACGTCACCGATGTCGACGACAAGGTGCTGATCAACGCGGCGGCCGCCCGCGCGTCTGGCAGCCACGAGGAGTGGTGGGGGCTGGCGTACCGGTACGAGCGCGAGTTCACCGACTCGTATGCCGCGCTCGGCATCCAACCGCCCACGTACGAACCACGAGCGACGGCGAACATCCCGCAGATGCAGGAGCTGATCGGCCGACTCATCGCGCGTGGACACGCGTACGCGGCCGACGACGGCTCCGGCGACGTGTACTTCGACGTGCGCAGCTGGCCGAGCTATGGCGAGCTGACCAAGCAGAGCATCGACGCGATGGAGCCGGCGACGGATGCCGACCCTCGCGCCAAGCGCGACCCTCGCGACTTCGCGCTGTGGAAGGGCCGCAAGGCCGACGAGCCGGAATCCGCGACGTGGCAGAGCCCCTGGGGAGTCGGCCGCCCCGGCTGGCACATCGAATGCTCGGCGATGTCGTCGCGCTACCTCGGACCTCGGTTCGACATCCACGGCGGCGGACTCGACCTGCGCTTTCCGCACCACGAGAACGAGCTGGCGCAGTCGAGTGCGGCGGGCGACGGGTTCGCCGGCTACTGGGTGCACAACGGCCTCGTGAACGTGGCGGGTCAGAAGATGTCGAAGTCGCTCGGCAACTCGGTGTACGCGGCCGACCTGCTGGGCGCCGCACGAACCCAGGTCTTTCGCTAATACCTCCGGTCGGCCCACAACCGCGCCACGATCGACTTCACGGAGGGTTCGCTTGCCGAGGCTGAGGCGGCGATGGAGCGCATCTCGGGCTTCCTCG
>JBQCJQ010000749.1:0-2012 GCA_051952615.1 Humibacter sp. | reverse complement strand
TCGAGTGAGCCCCACGTAAAGGCCGGCAGCATCGACCCCGGGACCCACGAGGGATCGGTCGGTGGTTTCGCCCTGGGCGCCGTATACAGTGGAGGCATAGCCGAGGTGAAGGTGCTGGGCGGCGTAGTCGTGGCTGACCCTCCGGAACTGGGTCGAGTCGTTCACGCTGGCCAGCACGAGACCCTCATTGGTGATCTGGTGCAGGATCCAGTTCTGCCGGTTCTCAACACCGGAGGACCCGTTGTTGCGACGTGTCTGCACGACGTCGCCTTCAAGGAGCGTCTGCCCGGCCTGCCCTACAGCGACCTTCGCGGTGGTGAGGGCGCCGGACTGGATGCGTCGGGTTTGGATCGCCTCGCTCACGGTTTGCGCTTCATTGTGTGTCGCGGTGATGAGGGAAATCGTCTCGCGCCGGTTGGTGGCGTCGAACCATGCGTCGGTCATCGCGGTTTCGACTGCGACGGTGTTGTTCACCAGCTGGACGTGCCCGGCCTTCACGAGCCGGGTTGCCAGGCTCTGGCGGTCCTCTGCCGTTTCGGCACGCCTCAACTCGAGCGTGAAGCGTCCCCACTCGGGATCTCTGAACCGATGCACATCTAGAAGCTCGACCATGTCCGCACTGTTGTGTCGGAGTAACGCCAGCGCTCCGGAGTGTCCGACGGGGAGGGCTTGTTTGGGGTCGCCGACGGCGGCGATGATGGCGCCTGTTTCGCGGGCGAGCTGGACGAGAGCGTTGGCGGTGTCGAGGTCAAGCATGCCGGCCTCGTCGACCACGATCCGGTCACCTGGCCGCAACATCTGATCCGGGACCCCGTCGAACGGTCGCCCTGTGGTCGGGTCGATTTCACCGGGCGTGAGTCGGGACCAGACGGTGCGTCCGCTGGCGTCTTCGCTCCACCTCCACCCGTACGTGTGCAGTAGCTGGTGGAGGGAGGAGGAGTCGCTGCCGACTTCGCGGCCGGCGACGGTCGCGGCCTTCTTCGTTGGTGCGACCACGACCATCCGACGGTTCTGCAGCTTGAGAGCCGCGGCGGCGACCTTCAGCATCGTGGTCTTACCTGTCCCGGCTGCACCGATCACCGTCACCAGTGCGCCGCTGCCGGCGATCACGCCAGCTCCTTTGACCTGGCCGCCATCCAACTCGCGGTCGGGATCGATAGTCGCCGCGACCTTGACAATCGCCGCATCCGGCACGCGGGCACCGTCCTCCGGGAAGAGTGCCAACTGGTTGGCCAGAGAGTACTTCGCCACAACCGTTTCGGTCGCCACGAGGTGCTTCACATGATCCGGCACGACCTCGTCCCGATCCAGCAGACGGACCGTGTGCGCGGTCACCGCCTTCTCCACCAAGTCGGTCACGAGCTGATCGAGACCACCCCTGTCGGTGACGACACCGGTTGCTGCCAACGCACGGAGGACGCCGGCGCGGACGTCGAACACGCTGAACCGGCCACCGGTTCCGGTGGAGCGGCCATCGGCATCCACCACCGCCCGCGCGGCCACCAAATCCAGGTCAATGTCCGCCACGTCGACCGGGGTCACGGTCACCGCGGGTCGTGCGGTCACGTCGGGACCGGCGGCATGGATCTCGTCACGGACGATGGCCGCCCAGTTGTCCTCGTTGAGGTCGTGTGGTTTGTTTGGGCGGTCGGTGGCCCATGCCCATCGGTCGATCTGGTTCAACACATCCCGCGACGCCTCTTCACCCGGATGCTGGGCTCGCCACCATTCAAGGCGTGCGGCACGGTTGGTTTCGATCTGTGCTGACCGCTTCGACAACGGCCGCACCAGATGAGCCAGCTGCTCGATCTCGCCGTCCGCGTTCAACGTGTACCCCTTCGCGGCGAGAGCGTGAATCCACGCGGGGTCCGTCCTAGCAGCGAGGTCGCCTTCTGCGTTCACGACGTTCTGGAACCGCAACGCCACCCGAGTGTCCAGGTTGGACCAGCGACCATCCTGGCCTTGGACTTTGACATTCAGCCACAGGTGGCGGTGTTTGTGCGGATCAAGGG
>JBQCJQ010000748.1:0-2131 GCA_051952615.1 Humibacter sp. | reverse complement strand
CGACCGGTGTGGGTGAGTTGCAGGAATCGGTGTCCGAAGATCCGGCCGAGCCCCCAACTGTACAGAGCGTTGGGTGCACTAAGGACGCGTTTGAGCCATGTCGGCATGTCGGCTCCATTCTCATAGGTCGTTGTCAGTCCGTGGGCATGGGGAGCTTGTCGTCGACGGTGCGTAACACGTAGTCGAGTTCTTCCTGTGTGAAGACGCCGGGATGACGCACGAGCACTTTGCCCGTCGGGGAGAGGATGACCGTATAGGGCAGGTCGGATGCTTGGAATCGTGCAGCCTGAGCACCTTTGACATCCGAGACGTTCGGAAAGGTCAGGTGGTGTTCGGTGATCGCGGCCTCGCCGTTGATGGTGGCGTCGTCGACGTCGACGCCGAGGAATTTCACCTCGTTGCCCAGTTCGGTGTGCTCTGCTTGAGCTGCGTCGAGTTGGTCGCCACAGGCGGTGCAGGTGCTCGACCAGAAGTCGAGCACCGTGTAGTCGCCGTGATCGGAGGCGCTCGAGGTTGTTGAGATCGCGGTTGAGCCACTGCTGGTGACGGCAGAACGGAGCGCGGGGCCAGTGACGGGCGCGGGAGTGTCGCCGATCCCTGTGCCTCCTGGAAGCGCGGCAGGGAGCTCCTCGCCCGTCACGTGCCCTCGGTCGGATGCAGGAAGCGCGTCGTCGGCCAAGACGGCGAGTCCGTGGGAGAACGGCGCGGTGTCGGCGTCTTGGGTGCCGAAGTCGGCGAGGTCGGCGTCGGTGCCGTTGGGTTTGATGATGAAGATCTCGGTGCCGTGGGCGACGGACTTGGTGGCGGGATCCAGTTGGATGTTCACCCCGTACGCATGCGCGACGGCGGCGAGCTCTTTCGGTGTGCCCGTGCCGAAGTACCAGTTGTTCGCATGGGCGAGGCCATGCTGGTTCGTCCACGTCTGCACATCAGCCGTGGACGGGTAGTAGGGGTTGGCGTTGATCGACACGAACGCAACATGTTTGCGGGCTTTCGCGCCGAGATCCTGGTCGGCGGCGATGACGTCCTGTGCGAACAGGGCGCAGAGGTCGGCGCACCGATCATCGTTGAAGGTCAGCACGACGACATCGTTGTGGAATTGGTCAAGGGTCAGCGGCGAGTTGTCCTCGTTGGTCAGGTCGAAGTCGGGTGCCCGAACCGTGCCGTCGCCAGCCAGGGTGTCCATTGTGAGAAGGTCCGCTGTCGGTTTGTTGATGCCCGGGCGGCCCTGATAGTCGTTCTGCTTGGCATCCACTGAGGCGCCAGGGGCGAATATCACCACCGCGAACACACCGGCGATGAGCACGACGAGCGTGATGGCTGCGGTCGCGAAGAGCCAACGGGATCCCGTCCGTCGCGAGCCGGCAGAAACGTCGGTCGTGCGGTTCGGTCTACCATCTGTCATCGGCTGTTCCCTTCATGCTCTGCAGAGTGAGAGCTCCGTGGATGCTGTCCAGTCAGGGCTAGTGCGATGAGGGCGCCGGCAACGAGTGTCGTACAAAGGACTGCGATGGCGATCCACCATGTGTCCAGCCACGACACGACGGTCGATTGCACCTGGTCGAGGATGCTGACGATCGGCGCGATGACGTCAGGGGCCCCCAGAACATGACCCCAGTACGCCATGAGGTAGAGGCCGACGAGAAGGCAAATCCCACCGGCGATGCGGGGCAGCACACGAGCCGCCGGATGAAGCGCCCGCAACACGGCGGGACCGGCGAACGCTGCGATCACGGAAGCCGCCGTGGCGAACAGGCCCATACCGAGCGCGTAGGCCACGAACACCGCGATGCTCTGCACCGGAGACGCTGCGGAGAGGGAGGAGCCGATCGCAGCCACGAAGATCGGCAGCGAGCAGCTCAGCGATCCGACGGCATAAGCAGCACCGAACCCGATCATGGCGATCACGCCTCGTCCAGAGCGGAACGGAAGTCCCGGCAGGTGCAGGGCGGGCGCCCTGCCGAGCATCGAGAGCGCACCGAAGACGACGATTGCTGCGCCGACGAGGAGCATCAGACAGGGCACGAAATCAGCGAGCGCGATCTCGAGTGATGCCTCCACCACGCCGGCGACGCCGAACACGGTGATGAAGCCCAGGGTCAAGCATCCACCCGATCGCAGGGCCGCAAGG
>JBQCJQ010000747.1:0-2159 GCA_051952615.1 Humibacter sp. | reverse complement strand
TGCTCACGCTCGGCCTCATCTCCCTGATCGTGAACGCGCTGCTGCTCTTCCTCGTCGCCTGGATCAGCGACCTGATGGGCTTCGGCTTGCACATCGAAGGGTTCTGGAACGGCGTCTGGGCCGCCCTCATCCTGGCCATCGTCGGCTGGCTCCTCGGCCTGATCTTCCGGCCCGTCACGCGGCGCTGACCAGGCGCCCGCTCAGTCACGGATGCCCCGGTAGAGGCCGGCGTCGCCTTCGACGCCGACCGGCAACGCGGCGAGCGCCGACACGAGTCGTGGGTCGGTGGAGGCGTCCATGCGTCGCGCGGTGGCGGCGTATTCGCTCAGGCGATGGGCGTCGGAGGGCGACGACCCCTCCGGGATCTCCCCGTCGTACGTCTGCCTGGTGACGACGAGGCGGTCGCCCCCGCCGTTGCCGAACTCGCGGGGCACTCCACCGAGGGCCGGCACGAGGTCGTCGGTGTGTTCAACGGCGACATCGGCGGTGGATGACGGCACGTCGACGCCACCCGTGGGCGAGCCGAACGTGACGAGCGTCGGCACGTCGTATCGCCCGGAGGTGGCGATGCTCGTCGCCACGATGCCGCCCTGTGAGTACCCGACCGGGATCACCGTGTCGCCGTGCTGCACCCCTGCCTGCTCCATCGCCAGCTCGGTGGCCGCGAGAGAACCGGAACGGAGTCCCGCGACGCCGGTCAGGTCGCTCGTGAGGTCGAACGGTTCGTCATCCGCCACCGTGCCGGCGTCGACGGTTCCGCCCACGTAGACCAGGAAGACGGGGGTGCCGTTCCCGGTGTCGTCGATGGGACCGTAGTGCTCGACGCGCACCTGCGGCGCATCGGCGCGGGTCGGCGGGATGCGCCTTGCGAGGTCCTCGAAGCTCGCAGGCGGGGCGGTTCGCAGGGCAGCAGATCGCTCGACGTGCACCGGCGTCTCCCGGAACGAGCCGACGACGGATGCACCTGCGATCACAGCGGCGGCAGCACCGTGTAGCCCGAATCTGCCCGTGAGGCGATCATCGATCAGCCGTGCAATGGGAAGCGGCACACCCGCGGCGCCGAGCAGGGCGTTGTCCGCAGCCGAGACCGCCAGCCTGATCAGAGCGACCATGCGAGGGTCGCGCAGGATGGCCGCCCTGCCTTTCATCAGTCCGCCGACATCGCGCAGGAACGTCTGAGGGGAGCCGGTCGCGATCGTGCTGACGCCGAGCATGGTGACCGCTGCGCTCAGGATGCCCGGGAGCGCCGAGACCCCGGCGAGGAGCGCGAGCGGGGCGAGGCCGCCGAGAGCGCACCCCGCCACCTCGCTGAGCCGGATGAGGAACGAGTTCGTCGCCCGCTCGGCGGCTCCGTACCGTTCCGCCGCGTCGCGAAGCCCACCCGAGAGCCGCCTGGACTGTGCCGACGCCGCGTCGATGCGCGAGACCGCGGCGCCCACGAGCCGCGCCGTGTCGGGTATCTCGACGAGTCCCTGCGCTGGGGCGAGATCGCCGATGAGCTCACCGAGCACCGCTGCCAGCGCTGCAAGCCCGCGCTCGGCGCCCAACAGCAGATCCGGCGCGACCTGAGTGCTTCCGCCACCCGAGATGACGATGTCATCGGACACCCGACCCCACCCCTTCTCCACTCATGGCGGGCAAGGCGGCGGCGCGGTCATCGAGCCGGCTCTCGAGCCGGACGAGCTGCTCGCTCAGGTCATCGTCCGCGAGCTGCAGCGCCGTGATCGCCTCTCTCAGCAGCACGCTCAACTCGTCGAGCCTCGACTCGAACTGCCCCTCGGCCGCTGACCGCCAGCCGAGCTGCGAAGCGTCGGGAACCTGCGCGGTCGCCGCGGCGAGCTCGCTCCTCACATATCTGACGGCCTCCTGCGCCGCCTGCAACGTCGTCTGGTACAGACGATCACCTCCTTCGAGGAGCCCAGCCTCGTCGGAGCGCGGTCGGCACGGGCATCCGATCCCGCAAGGCGGGCACAATTCACCGGATGCACCGACTGGGGAGGAAGAGGCGCAACGCGGCGCTGTCAGAATGGAGTCATGACCTTCGCGCCCGACTCGCTGGAGGCGCAGGATCCGGCACGCGAGCAGCGTTTTCGAATCTGCTTCGTCTGCAGCGGAAACATCTGCCGCTCTCCCATGGCCGAGGTGGTGTTCCGCCAGCT
>JBQCJQ010000746.1:0-2043 GCA_051952615.1 Humibacter sp. | reverse complement strand
AACGACAAGCTGGAGATCACCGGTTGGGAAGTTGCAGTGACGACGCTCGCTGGCTTGTCCGATGGCGGAACGGCCTTCGCTGGCGTCTGGGCTCCGTCGGTCACCGAACGGGCATTTCGTGCGGGCGGCGCGGATGAACTCTTCCTCAACACCGACTCTGCCTGCACCGGATACATAGCGGAGGATCCTCTCGCTATCCATCGCGCGATGGGCGAGCCGGCCGATATTGCCGTGGCTCCGAACGCCGGCGCCGCGATACTGGCTCGTCTGCCTCACATCTCGATGCTGACGCACGCACTCGCACGAGTGCCCGACCCACTCCTGCCCGGCAGACATGAGGTCTTCTCGCCGCGCGACAACTCTTGGGTCGCTGCGCCTCACGGCGTCACAGGCGCCCTGAGGCGACGCTCGTTCAGCGGCACCGAGTACTTCTTGAGAACGACCGACGACGCTGCAGCCTCGCAGGTACGGTACGCGCCACTCGATGTCGCGAAGTACACGGCTGCCTGGATGGCCGGCGTCTCACTCCTCAGGTACGACGCGAAGGACGAGCTGCTGAGCGTCCCGCTGGGTGCCCCGCTCCCAGGCTTGTTCGAACGGGCAGCGGTGCTCTGCAGCGGTGTGCTTCCCACGCCCGACAGATCCACGTGGTCGCTGGTCTACACGGAGATACCGCGTGACTTCATGAATGAGCTGAAGGCGAGACTTACATGACCGGCCCACGGATTACGACGCCGAGAACGCTCGCACACGACCTCGAAGAGGCGCTACTCCGCTATATCGACACGCGATACCGGTTGCGCGACGCGCAACTCAGCGCGGAGCGGCGCGCGTTGTTAACCGAACCGGGGCGCCTCTTTACCGAGACGTATCTAGAACCGGTCCTTCCGTATCCCGCGACGACGTTGCTCGATGACATTGGAATCTCGCCGAGATGGATGGCGGCCGCTCAGCGGGCATCGAGGGTGCTATTCGACGCGTACACATCCGACGGGGAGCCAATCCGGTTGCGTGACCATCAGGCCCTCACATTGCGGGCATCACTCGGTGACGAGATCGAACGCAATGTTGCGGTGACATCTGGGACGGGGTCCGGAAAGACTGAGTCCTTCCTGCTGCCGATCCTGACGCGCCTCATCGCAGAAGCAGAGTCGTGGCCGACCAGCGCTCCCCAACGCGGTGGAGAGTGGTGGCGATCGCCCGTCTCCCCGACATGGATCCCGCAGCGGGGCCGCGAGCGGCGACGATCGGCCGTACGATCCCTGATCCTGTATCCAACAAATGCGCTGGTAGAAGATCAGGTCAGTCGGCTGCGCCTTGCGTTCAGAAAGACTGCCGCGGACAACCCGCGCGCAGACTTCTGGTTTGGCCGCTACACCGGCATCACGCTTGGCTCAAACGGTCCTGCGCACAAGGCGCGCGGCGGACTCGTCGCCGACGTGGCGTCGGAACTGCGCGGCATGGCCAAGGACTTTGAAGCATTGACGTCCGCAGGCAATTACGGGGACGCCGACCTCGCGTTGTTCGCAGATCCCACTCGGCACGAAACGCTTACGCGGTGGGACATGGTCGCCAATCCGCCCGACGTACTCGTGACGAACTATGCCATGCTCAACGCCGTGCTGATGCGGCAGTTCGAGGCGAGCTTCTTCGAGTCGACACGGGCGTGGTTGGGCGAAGACGATCAGCATGAGTTCACCCTGGTGGTAGATGAGCTCCATTCGTATCGCGGGAGCGCCGGGAGTGAGATTGCGCTTGTCATTCGGAAACTGCTGGAGCGGATCGGCATTAGCCCCGACTCGAAGCAACTCCGCATCATCGCCACGAGCGCTTCCCTAGGATCCGGCGAAGAGAGCAGGACGTTTCTCGAGCAATTCTTCGGTGTGGGGCGGTCGACCTTTGCTGTGACAGCCGGCTCACCGATGCGGGTCGCGTTGGGAGACGCGGTCTCGCGGGCAGGGGTGCTCGCACGGTCCTCGTCGGATCTCGCAGCCACTGACGAAGTCTCAGCGATTTCCGAACGCATCGCCGCGCTCTCACTCG
>JBQCJQ010000745.1:0-2957 GCA_051952615.1 Humibacter sp. | reverse complement strand
GCGGCGTGCGGCCCGGCCGCGTCGTTGATGAGGCCGCCGACGAACGAACCGAGCGACATCCCGCAGATCACCAGCGTGTTCAGCCACGCCAGCGCCTCGGTGACGATCTCAGGCGCGACGATCTCGTGCGCCACGTGGTTGACCGAGATCATGAGCGGGGCGATGGTCGCTCCGGCGAAGAAGCCGAGCGGGTAGAACCACCAGATGCTCGGGGCGAGCGCGAGGGATGCCCAGGTGACGAACAGCGCCAGCGAGGTTCCGACCAGCATCTGCCGCGAGCTGAGCCTGGTGGACAGCGCACCGAAGATGAAACCTCCCGAAGCGCTGCCGATCGAGTAGGCGGTGAGTACGGTGCCTGCGAGCTCCGGCACGCCGTTCGAGGTGGCGAGCGAGACGATCGACAGGTCGTTGATGCCGAAGCCGATTCCCGTCGCGAAGCTCATCACGAGAAGGATGAGGAACGGAGCCGAGCGCAGCAGCTGGCCGGGCCGGTGGGCATGCTCCGTTCTGGGCAGCGGCTTCGCGTCGGGCATGGCGCGAAGGAACAGGGCGCCGAGCGGGCCGAGGATGCCGGACAGGACCAGTCCACCCGCCGGGGCGACGCCCGCGGCGAGGAACGCGGCCACCGCGGGGCCGAACACCCAGACGATCTCGTCCGCGACCGCTTCAATGGCGAACGCGGTGCGCAGCAGGAAGCCGTCTTCGACGATCGTGGACCATCTGGCGCGCATGAACGCTCCGACCGGCGCGACCGTGACGCCGCAGAACACCGACATGACGACGAGGCCCACCATCGAGCCGAGGTATCCGCAGAGGATCGCACCGGCGATGGCGATCGGATGCGTGATCGCTGACGCCAGGAGCAGCTGTCGTTGGCCGCGGCGGTCGGCGACGCGGCCGGCGAGCGGCCCGATGAGGCCCATCGAGGCGATCGCGAGCCCGGAGGTGAGACCGCCGAGCGCGTACGAGCCGGTGGCCGCGTGGGTGAAGTAGAGGAAGCCGAACCCGAGCACGGCGATCGGGGCGCGGGCGAGCAGCCCCGCGACCACCATCAACGTGCGCGAAGGAGTGGAGAGGAGCTTGCCGTAGGCGCGGAATCCGGGCTCGCTCACGAGTCGATCCGCGTGTTCAGCAACAGCCCCAGCGCCATCTCGTCGACTCCTTCTTCGTCATCTCCGAGACGACCAAATCATCCTATTCGTACGCGGCGAGCAGCTCCCACCGTTCACCGTCGCGCACGACATCCACCACGCGCACATCTCCGGGGTCTGTGACGCAGGTGGCCTGGAATCGCCACCCTCGCAACGGCCTCAGTGGATGGGTGAGGGCAGGATGCAGCACCTCGTCCCCCGGCAGCGGAGTGGGGGAGTCCGTGACCACGTACCGTCTGCCTCGCCACACCATTCGAACCGGCTGACCGCCATCCATCCACAGCGCCACCGAGTCGGCCGCATGAAGAACGCCCATGACCACCTCCCACCGAACAGTGATTCGAGGGGTTAACCGTACAACATTCGAATCTATGTACCAATAGCGAAGAAGGCGACTAGTATGTCGTCCAACATACATAAAGATGAGGATCGAAGGATGCCACGACGAAGCGATGCCCGACAGAAGATGATCGACGCCGCTCGCGGGCTGATCCGCGAGCGGGGTTTGGCCGCGACCGCGATGTCGGACGTACTCGAGCGCAGCGGAGCGCCAAGGGGTTCGGCCTATTTTCACTTCCCGGGCGGCAAGGCCGAGCTGGCGGTCGAGGCCGCGGCGTCTCACGCCCACGAGCAGGTCGAGCTGATCGACAAGCTGGCCGCCGATTCCTCGTCTGCGGACGGACTGATCGAGCGCTACGTCGCTGCGGGCCGTAAAGGGATGCTCGCGAGCGGCTATTCGCGAGGTTGCGGCATCGCGCCGCTGGTCATCGACGGGATGTCCGATTCCGACTCGATCTCCGAGGCCAGCCGCCGCGGGTTCGCAGAGATGACCGACAGGATCGCGTTCCATCTCCTGTCCTTCGGCGTCGAGCGCTCGTCTGCCCGCTCGCTCGCCGAAGCGGTGATCGCCGGCGTCGAGGGCGCCATGATCACCTCTCGTGCCTCGCGCAGCTCGGACCCGTGGGCATCCGTCGGCGCCTCGCTGAGGGCTTACGCGAAGTCTCTTTCCTAGGCGCCATCTTCCAGGACGTTGGTCTCCGAGCGAACCATTTTCCGAATTAACTATGTATAGTGACCGACATAGTATGGATTGGAATCATCGGACCGAGGTTGCCGGATCCGGACCGCCGAGTGAAGGGACTTGACCATGACACGTGTGCTCATCACGGGGGCGTCGCGAGGCATCGGGCGCGGCATCGCGGAGGAGCTGACCCGTCGTGGACACGAGGTGATCGCGACCGCGCGCGAGCTCTCCTCTCTCGATGAGGTTCCCGCCGCGCAGCGACTGCAACTGGACGTCACGGATCAGGCCTCGGTCGACGCCGCCGTCGCGGCGGCCGGTCGAATCGATGTGCTGATCAGCAACGCGGGCGCGACCGTTCGCGCTCCGCTCGAGACGGTGCCCCTGGAGGAGGTCATCCGCCTGTTCGAGCTGAACACCTTCGGAGCCATCCGGGTGGCGCAGGCGGTGCTGCCGCAGATGCGACAGCGCGGATCGGGTCGCATCGGTTTCGTCTCGAGCGTTCAGGGACGAGTGGCGATCCCGCTGATCGGCCCCTACTCGGCATCCAAGTGGGCGCTCGAGGGCTTTGCGGAAGGACTCGCGATCGAGGTGCGTCACTTCGGCGTCGAGGTGCAGATCTTCCAGCCCGGAGCCGTCCTGTCGGGCGGAAGCGAGCGCGCCAAGGTCTTCCTGGACGAGAGCGACCCCTACTTCGGCTTGCTCGAGCAGGTCGCGGCCTTCCGCACCACTCCGGTCACCGTCGAGCAGGTCGCGAACGTCGTGGCCGATGCGCTCGAGGCGCC
>JBQCJQ010000744.1:0-4200 GCA_051952615.1 Humibacter sp. | reverse complement strand
GCGCAACTTCGGCCACTACGTGGAGAACACCGGCGACGACGTTCTCCAGTTCCTGGAAATCTTCCACGCTGACAAATACGAGGAGATCTCTCTCGCGAACTGGCTCGCCCACGTCCCACCGCAATTGGCCTCAGCCCACCTCAACGTGTCTCCCGAGGCCCTCGCAACCTTCCCGCGACAGGCACAGGGGATCACCCCGTTGCCTCAAAAATAGGTGGGCAGCAGAACCAGGATGCACGGCGGCCACGATTGCCAGAACCGACATCTACCGCCGAGAGCAGACCACGTCCGCCCATAGAACCACCCCAGCTCCTCAGCGTGATACCGGGCGGCGGCCCCGCACGACCAAATCGGCGTCTACAGTCCGATCGGCACCCGGCATGTTGCTGACGAGGCCCCTGACCCACGCACTAGGAAGACTTCCCGCAAAACGAGAAAGGCGTCCCTCATGACTACCAACTCCCGTGAACCAAGCCCCTCCGCAAGGACGGCCATTGAGCAGTCTCCCCGCGAGGCGGCGCGCGCCTTCACGCCCGAACTGACCGCTCTGATTGATGACCCGCTGTACAGCGATGTTTGGAACGACTCCCGGCTGAGTCCACGGGACCGCAGCATCGCAACACTCGCTTCCGTCATCACCCAATACCGACCCGACGAGCTACGGGCACAATTACGCCGCGCGACAGCCAACGGGCTATCGCGCGAAGAGATCTCCGCGCTCATCACACACATCGCCTTCTACGCCGGATTCCCTGGCTCAATCTCCGCCTCCGTCATCGCAAATGAAGTGCTAGGCACTCAGCCAGAACCGGCGACAACGAAATAGGTTTCGGTTGGGGGAGCCCGAGCTCAGGTCGACTCGCTGGACCGGACCGGATCCTCGAGTGGCCCGGCGTAGCGCGCGCTCATCCGGGACGTCGCAGGTCCTTCGATGCTCGACGTTGGTTTGCGGCGACGGATCAAAGCTGACTCAACTCGTTGAGTCCGGGGCGCTCGACTGCGCCGACATCAACGTCAACGGCAACTTTCTGCCTCAGACTCTACCTGCCATGGACCCAATCGAAGCGGACCTCCCCGTGGGGGAACCATAATCACTGCGTCGCTTTGCTGTGTTCAGAGCGGACAGGCGTGATGACCGTTCCCGCGGGCCCATTCAGGTTTGCTGCGGTGCTCAGCGCCAGCGAGGCGATGTCTGTCCGCGCCGTGCTGCTCGTTCCGACCGGGTCGTGTTAGATGTTGGGGGTCTGGTGGGCGGGCCACTGGTCGAGGTTGTCGAGCATGGCGATGATCGTGGGGCGGAGTTCGTCGGCGATCTGTTTGGGCCCGTAGCCTTGTTGGGCGTAGCGGCCCGTCTGCTCGGTGATGGTCTGAAATACCCAGGCCAGTGCGATGGCGTGCAGCTTGGCGACGCTCGGATCGTCAATGTCGGTGCTGATGAGCAGGGCTGTTGCGATGGCGTTGGCGAGGTCGTCGGTCATTTCGAGGCATAGCCGGCGTACGGCTGGGCTGAGGGTGCCGAGGTGGCCAAGACCGCCACGGATCTGCTCGATGGGCAGTGACGCGTTTTCCGCGACGTAGGCGAGCGCTTCGTCTCTGATGGCGGCCGAAGGAGTGACTCCTGGCGGTCGGTCGAGTATCAGGGCGACGAGCCGGTCTCGCAGCGCGTCGGCCTGATCGAGCACCAGGTGCTCCTTGGTCGGGAAGTAGTTGTAGACGGTCTGCTCGGCGACGTTGGCGGCGTGGGCGACATCGATAACGGCCACGTTTTCGTATCCGGCCTGGGCGAACAGTCGGGCCGCGGTTTGGGCGATCAGCCGCCGCGTCTGCTGCTTCTTGCGCGCCCGTAGCCCCGTCTCGGTCATGACCTCATCCTACAGAGTTCTATAGGGTACGCTTCATGTTTAGGGTACACCCTAGAAACGAGTGGAGGTCAGAATGCGTGCCATCCACGCGGTTGCGTTCGGCGGACCGGAGGTCCTGAAACTTGCGCACCTGCCGTCGCCGGTCCCGGCGACCGGCCAAGCGGTGGTCGGAGTAGCGGTCGCGCCGGTGCTGTACCTCGACACCCAGATTCGGGCGGGGCTGGCCAGGGAGTGGTTCCCGGCGCGCCCGCCGTACGTGCCCGGCGCCGGAGTAGCAGGAATCGTCGACTCGGTTGGTCCCGGTACCGACCCGAGCTGGGTTGGACGGCGCGTGGTGGCCGACACACCTGAGCAGGGCGGGTACCGCGAACAGGCCGTGGTGCCGGTCGATAGGTTGGTCCCGGTCCCTGGCGGTGTCGATCTCGCCTCGGCGGGCGCCATGTTGCACGACGGTCGCACGGCAATGGCTCTGATCGAGGCAACTGACCCTCGGCCCGGTGAGTGGGTCGTGGTGCTCGGCGCGGCAGGTGGTCTCGGCGCACTGCTGGTCCAGCTCGCTCACCGGGCTGGAGCCCACGTCTTGGCCGCGGCCCGTGGTGAGCACAAGCTGTCGCTCGCCACTCGGCTCGGCGCTGATCAAGCCGTCGACTATACCCAGCCGGATTGGGTCGCACAGGCGTTGGAGCTGACTTCAGGGCACGGGGCCGACGTCATCTTCGATGGTGTCGGCGCTGAGATCGGCCGCGCCGCGTTCAGCATGACCGCGGGGGGGCGGCCGGTTCTCGGCCCACGGAACGCCTGCCGGAGGTTTCGCACCGATCGACCCCGCAGAGGCGTCAAGGCGCGGGATCACCGTGCTGGGGATCGACCGGGTGCAGCTCGACCCGGCCGTGAGCGCCCGGCTGACCTCCCTGGTCCTCTCCGAAGCGAGGGACGCGACCATAGCGCCGGTCATCGGCCAGATATTCCCGCTGGAACAAGCCGCTGATGCGCACCGTGCGATCGAATCCCGGGCGGTAACCGGTAAGACGCTCTTGGAGGTCTGAGATGCCACTCGATGAGGCTCACATTGACTATCTGACCAGCCGTCATCAAGGGCGCTTGGCGACCGTAGCCCCGGACGGCGCTCCGCAGAACAAGCCGGTCGGCTATCACTACAACGCCCGGCTCGAAAAGATCGACATCGCGGGGATCGACATCGAGCACTCCGCCAAGTACCGCAACATTGCCGCCCACCCCGTCGTCGCGTTCGTCGTCGACGATGCCATCGGCGACGGCCCGGAGGGAATGCGTTTCCTGGAGGTCCGCGGGCGGGCCGAACAGGCCCAAGAGCCCGTCGCAGATTCACACCTGAGCACATACCTCATTCGCATCCACCCCCGCCGGATCGTCAGCTGGAACGTTGATCCTGCTCGTCTCGGCTTTCAAACCCACGACCTCCTGAGTGCCGCCCCGTGACGATCGCCGGCAATAAGGGTCGGGCGCTTGTCCTCGGCGATGGAGGACCCCTCGGCGCCGCCTGGGCCGCCGGTTTGTTCCAATCGGCGGGTCAATCTGACCATCATCCACAGCGGTAGGGACTACTGCACGGATAGTTGACGGTTTGGATAGGCCGCGAGAGCGGGGTTTGGTTCACGGTGGTCTCGAACTCGATGGGTGTCAAACGGCCGAGGCGGGTTTGTCGGCGTCGTCGGTGGTAGGTACGTGCGATCCAGGTAACGATCGCGATCCGCAGCTCTTCTCGTGTGGTCTAGGGGCGTCGGTTGCGGATGTTCTTCTGCAGCAGAGCGAAGAAGCTCTCCATCGCGGCGTCGTTACCGCAGGAGGCCACTCTGCTCATCGATCCGACGAGCCGGTGATGACGGAGCTCGCGGACGAACTTGCGGGTGTGGAATTGGCTGCCTCGATCGCTGTGGACCAGGCAGCCGGCGACGTCGCCACGGATCGCGACCGCGTTGCGCAACGCCCTGACGGCGAGACGGGACTTCATTCTCGAGTCGATCGACTAGCGACGATGCGGTTCGAGTGCACATCCTTGATCGCGCAGGATAGAGCTTGCCCACTCCAGTGCGATGTTCAGGGATGTCCGTTAGCCACAACTGATTCAGGCGCTCTGCGGCGAACACATGCTTGCTGCGTCCGCAGCCCGTTTTTAGGACGTTCGAGGGCCGCGCATTCAAGCCGTCTGCCGGACGTGGCTCGAACGCACACCTATCAGCACGTCATTGACGCAACGGGTGCATCAGCGGCCTGCAGCTAATTCGGCTGGGTTGTGGTGCCGCCACGGAGGGCGGCGCTGCGTCTTTCTACGGCGTGGTTTGCCTTTCCGCTGCGCGAT
>JBQCJQ010000743.1:0-2159 GCA_051952615.1 Humibacter sp. | reverse complement strand
CACGTAGCTCAAAGTCCCGGGGGGCGTCCGCGGGAACTATGTTGGGCGCCGTGCCCGCGACGTGGCGCCCGACGTTGACCCTGGTATCGCTTCCCGCCACCGATCCGATGGCCTGGATACCCAACGTCGCCGCTGCTGCACCGAGCAAGGCATTGCGCCCGGTCTGCGGGGCGCCCGCAGCGTGAGCTGCCCGGCCAGTGAGCTGGGCACGGAACTTTCGATTCGCCAGAAGTCCGCGTGCTCGTGCGGCAACCGTGCCACTCGGCACGCCGATGCCGAGGTGGATCGCGACGAACACGTCAGCTTGTTCGAGCATCGGATGCGCCACGATGGCCCGTCCTCCGCGGCCGCCTTCCTCGGCAGGCTGGAAGAAGAGCGTGACGGTGCCCGGGAAGTCTCGATCGGCAAGGAGCCGCGCGAGCACGAGCCCGATCGCCATGTGTCCGTCGTGAGCGCAGGCGTGCATGACACCGGGGAGGGCCGAACGGAATCCGAGTTCGTTGGGTCGGTGCTCGGGCGATTCGGTCTCGTGTAACGGGAGAGCATCCATGTCGAATCGAAGTGCGATTGCGGGTCCTGGGCGATCCCCCTCCAAGGTCGCCGCGACAGCGGTGTGTCCGCCGCGCATGAGCGTCGCATAGTGCTCGACGGCACCCCGCTCGAGGGCCCACGAGTAGGCGGCGTCGAGCTCGTCTGCTGCAGGAACTCCCAGTCGGGCATCCGCGCGCATCACATCTGTGCCGACACGAGTTCGCCACCCAAGATCTGTCAGTCGGTCCGCGACGATGCTGGCGGACCGGAACTCGCAGAATCCGAGCTCCGGGTGCTGGTGGAAGTCGCGCCGAAGCGCAATGGCTTCTTCCCCTAAGCCGATCGTCGCCATGCGCACTCTCCTTGTTTCGATTGGATTAAATCTGCCACAGATCCTGGCTGTTTGGGAAGAGGAGCCAGTGCGACCGCTTGCCGGGCGCCGTATACCGGGTGTCAAGGAAATGCCTTCGGACCAGCACATTTAGTTCCTAAGTGTTGATGTATAGGTCGGTCGTCCCGTCCGAAATGTGGCTGCCAGGCCCGCTACCACATCAAGAAAGTTGGTGACAAAGATTGAATCTAATCCTAAGGTGTCAAAAAACAGGAGCCGACGAGTGATGCCGCGGGACCCATCGCGACGGCACTCAACGAGCACACACACCTGACGCAGCGCCGCATCATCCACCCGATCTCCGTCGGCGCCGTCTTGCCTACGTCACAAAGGAGAAGACTCATGAAACCTCGAGCACTGCTCGGGCGAGTCGTGTCGATCGGCGTGGTTGCGATAGCCGCCGGCGCGCTCATCGCCGGCTGCACGTCCACATCGGCACCCTCGGCCGGTGACACCTCCACGAGTGGGGGTGAAGCCACGTTCGCCTGGGCGCCGGGAAGCACCCCCAACTACATCCTGCCGTTCATCGATGCCGCCCACCGCTCGGTCTACAACCTGTACCAATTCCAGCAATTGATGTACCGCCCCCTCTATCCCTTGGGATTCGACGGGAAGGCGCAGGTGGACGAGAATCTCGCCCTGGCCGACGCCCCTCAGTTCTCGTCTGACGACAAGACCGTGACGATCAATCTGAAGGACTACAAGTGGTCCGACGGAACGGCCGTGAGCGCCAGTGACGTGATGTTCTTCGTGAACATGGCCATCGCAGAGAAGAGCCAATGGGGCATGTACTCGGCCGGCGGTTTTCCAGACAACGTCGCATCGACCACAGTCGACTCACCGACCCAGCTGACGTTTCACCTGACCGAGGCGTTCTCGCCGACCTGGTATCTCAACAATCAGCTGTATCTGATCGTGCCGATGCCCGCGGCCTGGGACAAGACATCCGACTCGGCTGCCGCGGGAAGCGGTGGATGCGCCACGTCGGTCGCGAAGTGCGCAGCTGTCTTCTCGTACCTCAGCAGCAAGACGAAAGACATGAGCAGCTACGCCAGCGACCCCTTGTGGAAGGTGGTCGATGGTCCATGGACCCTGCAGTCCTTCAATTCCGACGGCCACGTGAGCTTCGTGCCGAACAAGAAGTACAGCGGACCTGTGAGGCCCAAGCTCGACAAGGTGTCGATGCTCCCGTACACGTCCACCACCGCCGAGTACAGCGCTCTCGAGTCGGGTTCCG
>JBQCJQ010000742.1:0-9415 GCA_051952615.1 Humibacter sp. | reverse complement strand
TCCTAACTGTAAACAACCTTTATTGTTCTGTGACCGCACGGCGACCGTTACCGCGACTCCTGGTGCACAAAACAAAACCAATTGCCGACTGTGACATATGGGACATATTTGGTAATAGCTTTGCGCTCCTCTTCGCTGCGTCTCTAACGTCAGAGGCAATCAGGGCAGCGGGCACTATCACTCGCGTCGCCCCGCACCCGAACCACGGAGACCAACGTGAACCTTGCCACTCCTCTGCAACGGCGATCGGGCACGGACGTGATCCAGATCCCCACCTCCCGACCCCCGGCCGACGTCGATGTGCTTGTTGTCGGTGCCGGTCCATCCGGGCTCGGTACCGCGCTCGAGTTGCGTCGGCACGGCGCGGATGTCGCCGTCGTCGACGCGGCAACCGAGGCCACCATCGCCCGGGCAGGTGCCTTCGGGCACTCCGCCCGCACCGTCGAGTTCTTCCGCCAGTGGGGCGTCGTAGACCGCATCCGTAAGGAGTGGACCTTCCCCCCGGAGTGGAATCACGGCACCCTGTTCCTCACCTCCCTGGCCGGTCATGAACTCGCGGGATCCAGCCACCGGGACTTCTCCGGTGTCCGCCACGGCCCGCACTCCGCCGAACAAGCCATCCGCCGACCCCAGACCGTTCTCCAGAAGGTGTTCCTGGAGAGCCTGGTCGAGCAGGGCGTCATCGTCTCTGGCGGCTGGCGCGTCATTGGCATGACCCAGACCGACGCCGGCGTCACTGTGGAGCTGCGTGCCGAGGCCGGCGGTGAGCGGCGTGCCGTCCGCGCCCGCTACGTTGTCGGCGCGGATGGATCCCGCAGCACTGTGCGGCAGCTCGCCGGCATCACTCGCTCGGGGGACTACGCCACGGAGCGGTATTTCCGCGTCGTAGTGCGCACTCACGGCGACCCCTTCGACGCTGCCGGCCGCTTCCCCAGCGCCACCAACATCATCTTCAACAACACCTACACCGGGTTCCTGGCGGCGCTGAACGCCACGGACTGGCGTATCCACGTCGGCCCGTTCCCGTTGGACCATCAGCCCACCGATGAGGAATTCCTTGCCGTTGGGCGGTCCGCCTTCGGCTCCGACGTCGAGCTCGAAGTCCTCTCCGCGACACCGTTCTTCCGCAGTACGCGCATCGCCGATTCGTTCCGGAAGGGCCGAATCCTGCTGGTCGGGGACGCTGCGCACGTGCGCGCTCCTGGCGGCAACCTCGGCGAGGGCTTCGGCGACGTGTTCAACCTCGGCTGGAAGCTCGCGGCGGTTCTCGACGGGACTGCCGGAGAGGCCCTGCTGGACTCGTACCACGAAGAGCGACGGGTGCACAACGAACGGGTCGCGAGCCACGCCCTGGCCAGTAGCCAGGCCGGACAGGAGCGGTGGGAGGAGATCCGTCGAATCGGCGTGCCCGACGATGCAGACACCAGCCCCGACGCGCAGGCCAAGCGTCAGCAGATCGGCGAGATCCTTTCTTCCGATCGTGAGTACCCGATCGGCGTCACCTTCGACGAGCGCTACGACCGGTCCCCAGCCATCTGGTATCACGACGGCCAGCAGGAGAACGAAGAGCCATGGGACGCCCATCGCTACCTGCCGCAGGGGCGCCCGGGCCACCGCGCCCCCAACGGCAACATCGACCCCTACGGTGACACCCTTTACGATCGCCTTGGCTCTCATGTCGCGCTTCTGGTCCTTAGCCGCGACGCAGGCCTCGTGCCGCTTTTCCGGGACGCGGCCGCGCAACGGGGCATCCCGCTGGACGTCGTCTACGTTGAGGACGCCGCTGCCCGCGCGCTGTACGGGAGTGACTACGCCCTTGTTCGGCCTGACCACCATGTGGGTTGGAGCGGCAACGCCGGAGAACCGATCTCCGCGGGCGCGGTCCTCGATCGCATCTACGCCCGCAACGAAGACCAGCCCAGCGGCTATGACCGATCGGAGCTGGCTGAAGCACTTGCATAAGGGGATCTGGCCAACAGACCGTTTACGGGCAGGAACCCCGTCGTGCGGCCCGAGCAATACTCTTGGCGCATGCCCGGTCAGTTCCTTCCCGTCGACGGAGTCCAGCTCGCTTACGACATCGCGGGTACCGGCTCGACCGCGGTGCAGCTGCACGGGCTGTCGTCGAGTCGCGCCGGCGATCTTGAGCTCGGCCTCGACCTGCGCGGCCTCGCGGACACAGGGCATCGCCTGATCCGCTACGACGCGCGCGGCCATGGCGCCTCCACCGGCAGTCGCGAGCCCGGCGACTACCGATGGTCCGCGCTCGCAGGTGACCTTTTGGCGCTGCTCGACGCACTGGCCCCGGAGGAGGCCGTTGACGCTATTGGTGCGTCGATGGGTGTCGGCACGATCATCCATGCTGCCCTCCGTCGGCCAGAGCGATTCCGGCGACTGGCACTGATGGTGCCACCCACCGCGTGGGAGACCCGGGCGGCGCAGGGCAGCATGTATCAGCAGGGCGCCGACCTCATCGAGGCGCAGGGGCTCGACGCGTTCGTGGCAGCGATGAGTGCGGCGCCGCTGCCGCCCGTCATTGCGGAACGGGTCGCCGCCGGCGGGGTCCACCCGTCGCCGCAGCTCGTGCCGGAGGTCGCGGCGGCGGTGTTCCGCGGCGCGGCCGACACCGACCTGCCGCCGCGCGACGAGATCGCGACGCTCCGGATGCCGGTGCTGATCCTGCCGTGGGCAGCCGACCCCGGACATCCGGTCTCGACCTCCGAGCAGCTGCGCGACCTGATCCCGGGCGCCATCCTGCTCGAGCCCGCGGAGCACGCCGCCGACGTCGAAGAGTGGCCGCGGCGGATCGCCGAGTTCCTGGCCTGAGCGGCACGGCGTTGCGACGGGCTACCGTGGGGCTATGGCCGTGCGAACCAGCGGAGTCCGGCAACTGAGCATTTGGACGAGCATCGTCAGTGACGACGCGGCATCGCTTCGAGCCTGGCTGCTCGGCCTGGGATTCACTGAGGATCTGATGATCGCAGGTGAGGACGAAGGAGCGATCCATCACTGCCAGATGGACTGGCCGGAGGGCGGACGCGTGATGCTCTCCAGCACGGGCGAGAGATCCACCCCGTGCCGGCCAGGAACAAGCTCGCTGCATGTCGTGACAGCCGACCCTGACGCGGTGATGGAAAGGGCGCGCAGTCTCGGCGCGACCATCGTGCACGAGATGACCGATCAGACCGACTACCCATCGCGAGAATTCACGATCGCCGACCCCGATGGCAACCGCTGGACATTCGCAACGTTCGCGGGATGACCCACGCCCCAAAAAACGACCAAGCGGAGGGCGTGGGATTCGAACCCACGAGACATTTCTGCCCACTGGTTTTCAAGACCAGCTCCATCGGCCGCTCGGACAGCCCTCCAGCCACCGAGTCTACCGGCAGCATCGGGTGAGGTCCCGCTTCCTCGGCAAGCGGCACACCGACCCGCCTCAGGCGTCGAGCACGAACGCCTTGAAGAGCGCCGAGTCCTTAGCGTCTCCGATGCCCGATCCCCACTCGACGTATCCCTTGCGGCCCTGGCCGTCGTTGTCGTTGACCAGCATCGAGAAGC
Source organism: Humibacter sp. (assembly GCA_051952615.1). Classification (GTDB taxonomy): domain Bacteria; phylum Actinomycetota; class Actinomycetes; order Actinomycetales; family Microbacteriaceae; genus Humibacter. The sequence goes on along the minus strand of JBQCJQ010000742.1, from coordinate 5,854 downwards.
TGATCAGGTTGCCCGTCGGGTCGATGCCCAGGTCCGTCCAGGCGATTCCGGTCGTGTAGGTGGTCGTCGTTCCACTGCGCACGATCGCGGCGTCACCGGCGGGCAGAGGGCCGGTCGCCGGTCCCGACCAGCGCCAGGTGTCGACATCCGATCCGACGAGCGAAGCGCCGATCTCGTTCCAGCTCTGCGCCTCGCCGGGAGTTCCCGAGCTCACCGCGAACTGCAGCGAGTCGTTCTGCCAGATCTGGTCGGCGGTCGCGGTGGCGTGCTGCACGTCGTCGGTCACCGCGACCGTGAGATACAGCTTGTCGGCGTCATGCGTGACCCAGAGGTCGAACGACAGGTCTTGCGGCCCGTTGTAACCGGTCATCACGACGTTGCCCTGGCTCGAGGTGCCCGTCGGCGTCACCCCCGCGAGCTGGTTGACCCCGTTGATCACGATGGTCTTGTCGGCCGCGTGCAGAAGATCGCCCGCCGCGACGAGGATGACCGTTCCCGTCGCCGTCAGCGGCGTTCCGTCGCTCATGGTCGCACTCACGCTGTACGAGGTGTTGCTCGGCATGCCCGCGAGGCTGACGAAGCGCTCGTCGACCGCGCCGGCGGCGATCGCCACATTCGACGCCGAGTCCGTGGTTGAGCCCACGGTCCACGCGAGAGACGGCACAGTCTGGGCGGCACTGCTCGTGTTCGCGAGCTGGATGCGCAGCTGATCCGTTCCGTCCTTCCACACGTGCTGCGCGCTGAGCGTCAGCGGCTCCGTGACCTCGTAGTCGGCGAGCAGTTCGGCGACGATGTCGTTCGATTCGGTGACCGAAGCGTGCACCGTGCGGCGCCCGACCGTGTCGGCCGCGCCGAACGAAACCTCCGTGCTCCCCTTGTGGCCGGCTGCAACCGTGAGGGTCGCGATGGACTTGTTGCCGGTGAAGAGCCTCGCGGATGCCTTGCGCGACCCACCCGTGTTGTCGAGCGACCAGGTGGCGGTGAGGCTCTCCCCACGCTTCGCGTCGTGCACCGTGAGCCGATGACGGATGCCCGACGAAACGGCCAGCGTGCCGCTCGACGACACGTAGATCGGCTCCTGCCCGACGGTCAGCGAGAACACCTTGCCGTCGCCCGCGCCGTTGACGTGCGCGGAATCGCCGTAGGCGCCGGTGAAGAGGGCGGACCTGCTCGTGGTGACGGCGAACGGGGTGGGAGACGCCGCCCAGAGCATCCACCTCGCCCCTGAGCCGTTCGGGATGACCACGCGCGAGACTCCGCTTGCAGGTGAGTCCTGTTTGAGACCCGTCGGAACCGAGCCCTTGGCCGCCCCGCTCAGCTGCCTGGCCAGGTTGGCGTAGGCGACGTAGGCGGGCTTGGGCCGGCTCGCGCCCGCCGACACCATGGTCACCATGCCGAAGTTCTGCTCCGTCTCGGCGGGGTCGGTGCCGTCGTTCATGAAGTCGTACCAGAAGAAGTCCGTCACGCCCGCCGCGTATGCGGCCGCCGCTCCCTGGGCGGCGTATGCGGCCTGCGAACGCGTGTCCACCGCGAGGTGGGCGGTTCCCGCCGGCCATCCGAGCTCCGAGATCCAGACGTCGCGCTTCACGCCGTACGACTGGATGAGCCCGACGACGCTCTGCACCTGCTGCGCGAGGGAGTCCGGTGACGCGGGGTAGTTGTACGGGTGGATGGAGACCCCGTCGATGTAGTCGAGTCCGCCACTGTCGAAGACCACCTTCATCCAGTCGAGCGGCACCCCGGAGGTCGCCGGCGCGACGTACTTCAGGTGCGGGTAGTGCTTGCGCAGCTCGGTCACCGTGGCCTTGAGCAGCAGAAAGTAGTAATCGGGCTGGCAGTTGGCGGGACTGTTGCCGCGGGCGCCGAATGTCGGGATGTTGAACTCGTTGAACACCTCGACGGCGGCGACCTTCGGGTTCTGCTTGACCAGCTCGACGGCGTACTGCGCGAAGCCGGCGCGTCCCTCGTCCGTATACGGGGTCGCGCCGCCGTCGTAGTTCGCGTTGTTGAAGCTCAGCACCGGCAGGTCGGTGAGGCCGTTCTTCACGAGGATGTCGTGGTACGTGTTATACAGCGTGAAGTCGTAGACGCCTTTGGTCGGCTCTGCACCTCCCCACTCCTCGGTGTCGCGCACCGTGGCAATGCCCGCGGCGGCGACCAGTGGGGCGAGCACGTTCGGATCCCAGGGGTTCGGCCCGAAGCCGAAGTGCGTGTTCACTCCGAGGCCGGGGACCGTGCCGGAGAGCCTGCTGAGCACGCAGAAGGAGTCGCTCACCGACTCCGTGCCCGACGACCGGGAGAGCTGGTAGCCGACGTCGTAGTATCCGGGGCCGACCGGAACAGTGACCGTGGTCGCGCCGGAGCTCGCTCCCCTGGCCGACCCGGTCCAGACGAGGTCACCTCCCGGCGCCGTCACGGTGATGGCGATCTTGTCGCCGGGCTGCGCCTTCGGCACGGTGAGCCGCGCCACCGCGGGCTCGACGAAGACGTTGGATGTCGCCAGCGGCTGCTGCGCGGACGCCGGCGCGACGGTGCGGACGGAACTCCGTGCCGAGGCTCGCTCCGCGGTGAGGGGGTTGCCGCTCACCGCGGGAATGATCGCGGCGCTCGCTGTCGCGGCCCCGACGGTGAGGAACGTTCTGCGCTTCATTGCGTTTCTCCGATTCGGTGGGATCTGATCTGTGGGTCGTGGGATCTGGTGGATGTGTGGTGAGACCTGGAGGGATGGTGGTGTCGGAGTGCTGGGGCGCACGCCCGGTCATCCGGTGATCAGGCCGCTGAAGGTGTCGAAGGCCTGCTTGCGTGCTCCCCAGCTGCCGTCGGCGTTGACGTTCACGAGGCCGTAGTGCGCTTGGGAGTCATCCCACGCCGGCTGGTCGAGCAGCTCGTAGACGTAGACGCCGTGCACCTTGTCGGGCGCCGACGCCCGTAGGGTCTGCACGGTGTTCGAGATGTAGTCCGCCTGGTCGCTCTCCGACGACGATTGGGTGCCGCCGGTGATGTCGAGCTCGGTGAGCAGGATCTCGCTTTGCGGGAACCGATTGATGACCTCGAGGACGGCGAGCATGTCATCCATTCCCCAGTACCAGTCGAGGCCGTTCACCTCGTAGGCGAGGCCGTCGTTGTTGAGCAGTTGCAGGAACCCGGTGTGCTTCCAGGTGATGTTGACGACACGTCCTGCCTGCGAGTCGGATGCCCGCACCCCCGCGCCGATCGCGGCCATGCGGTCGCGCACCGGCCCGTACACGTCGGGGTTGTAGTCGTTGATCGACGAGCCGTCGACGCCTGGGCCGTTGATGCACACGCCGTCCATCTCGTTCTGCAGCTGGTACAGGGGGATCTGGCCTGCGTAGCGGGTCACGAGCATCGATACCTGGTCCTGGATCCAGCCGTTGTCGGCATCCGCGATCGCGTCGGGGACCGTGAGGATGGCCATCAGCGCGATGCCGTTGGCGCGGGCTGCGGAGACGACCGCGTCGTACCAGCTCCAGTCCGTGGACGCCTCATCGAGCGTGGGGATCATGAAGTCCACCCGGTAGTACGACACCCCGAGCGAGGCGGCGAGCGCGAGCTGGTCCCAGACGCCATCGGCGGGGTACGACGTGTCATCGATGGCAGGCGGATGCCCGCAGACACCCCACGCGGTGAGGGTGGTGGCCGCCGAGGCCCGCTCTGGCGATATCGCAGCAAGTGGCATCGCGGAGGCGATGGCCGCTCCCCCTGCGATCTTCAGGAATGTTCGACGTCGCATCATGAAGTGACTCCTGCCTAGGGCTCCATCGCCCTCGTGGAGCGTCTGACCGGGAACGACGCGACTGTGCGCGACGGATGGCCGGGACGCGGTGAGGTTTTATGTGGTTAAGCGGTTTCGCACTGTGCCGATCATGCGACCTGTTCGGGTGCCACGTCAACCCCCGTTACTCCGGCGATATGCTCGTTTCGTGCCGAGCGGAAGAAGTGTGCGCTTGAGCGATGTCGCCGCCGTCGCCGGAGTCTCGCTCGCCACGGCGTCCAAGGCGTTGAACGGGAGCACCCGCATCTCGCAGGCGACGCGTGACCGCGTTCGAGCCGCTGCGGACCGCCTGGACTTCAGGCCGGATGCCCTCGCGCGCTCCTTCGCTTCCGGCCGCAGCGGAACCATCGGCGTGCTCACTCATCGCGCGAAGAACACCTTCGCCCGGCCGGTGGCGATCGGCGCCATCCTGCAACTCGGCGATCAGAACCAGGCGGCTCTCGTCTACGACGGCGACGTCAAGGAGAGCAAGGCGATGTCCGACAGCATCCGCGAGCTGCGTGCGCGGCGCATCGACGGCCTGCTCGTGATCGGGGACGGGCACGAGCACACCTCGCCCTCGCTCACGCACTACTTCGACGTGCCGGTCACGTACATCTTCACGGCATCGAGCGACGCGGATGACGTGATGTACCTCCCCGACAACCGCGAGGCCGGCCGCATGGCCACGCAACACCTGATCGACACCGGGAACACACGCATCGCCCACATCACGGGCCCGCAGGCCAGCATCGCCGCGGAACGCCGACGAGCCGGGATGATGGATGCCCTCACGGCGGCCGGCCTTCAGCCCGTCGGACCGGTGATCTACGGCGACTGGACACGGGTGCGCGGCGCTGCCGGCATGACCGAGCTGCTGCAGTCCGGCGCGGAGTTCGACGCGGTGTTCTGTGGCAACGACCACATCGCGCTGGGCGCGATGGAGACCTGTGCGGCGGCCGGCATCCGCATTCCCGACGACATCGCGCTGATCGGCGTCGACAACTGGGAGGGCACCGTCGTCGACCAGGACGGCTCGCGCCAGCTCACCTCGGTCGACCTCGAGCTCATGGAGCTGGGACGGCTCGGCGCCGCCAGCCTCACCACCTCGGAACACACCCCCGGCGAGCACTTCTCGACCCCGACCCTCGCGCTGGGCCCCTCGAGCCGCCGGTAGCCGCACCCGCCTCGGCGCCACCGGGCGCCCCCGCCCTCGGGGCGCCGCCGCCCTCCGGGCGCCCTCGCGCCCTCCGGGCACCCGCCCGCACCCCTCCGCGAAGTGCGATGTTGGCCCCGTGCGTGCCCACCGCGCAAAGTCGTCGCCACTAGTTGTGGCCACGCGGCGACGGAACCCGCACAAAGTGGCGACCACTTTGGGACCCGACGTTGGCGCCCATGCGACGTGGGCCCGCCCCACGAAGTCGTCGCAATTTGTTGTCCCCTCGCGAAGCCCGATGCCGCACAATGTGGCGACCGTTTTGGGGTGGGCGTCTGGCGCGATTGGGGTGGTGGGGTGGGGTGGGGCGGCGACTTCGGTGGGGGATGTGGCCACGAGTCGACATCCCATACGCACCCCGCCCTCGCGCGTCCGCCACGAAGTCGTCGCCACTTGTTGTGCCCTCGCGGGACCCTAAGCCGCACTAAGTGGCGACCGCTTGGAGTGGGGGGATGTGGCGACCACTTGGGGTGCGGGTGTGGCGACGACTTGGGTGGTGGAGTTCGCCACACCGGACCGCGCCAGGGGCACCCTTGACACCCGCGGGCGGGCTGTGATTGTGTGTCACGAGCAACTGCGAAAGCAGTTTCGCAGATTCGATCACAGGAGATCAGAGTTGGCACAAGGAAGCGCCCCAGCCGAACGGCCGTCGCCGAGGCATGTGCTCGTCACCGGCGGTGACGGGAAGATCGGCGGGGCCCTCGTCGAACGCCTGGTGGCGTCCGGAGTGCGCGTGACGGCGCTGGGTCTCGACTTCACGATCCCGAGCGCCGCGGACCGCGTGATCACCGCCGATGCAGCCGACGAGGATGCCGTCACCGACGCTCTCCGCGGTGTCGACGCCGTCGTGCATCTCGCCGCGATCG
>JBQCJQ010000741.1:0-2217 GCA_051952615.1 Humibacter sp. | reverse complement strand
CCGCAGGGCCGTCGAGAGCGTGGCAGGGGCGGAGGGGCTCGTCCGGGCTCTGCGCGGACTCGACGGAGGTGTCGCCACCTTCGGCGTGCTCCGCAATGCGGACTTCTACTTTCTTTCATCGCTCGCCGAGGAGTTCCACCGCGCTCATCCGCGGGTGCGCATCCGCCTGGTCGGGCGCAATTCGCTCGGCGTTGCGGAATCGGTGCGGTTGGGTGAGCTCGAGGCCGGCCTGGTGGTCCTACCGGTCCCCGCTGAGGGGCTCGATCTGCGGCCGCTTCATCGCGACGAGGTGGTCTGGGTCAGTTCGAACCCTGCCAGGACGCGGGATCCCATGACGGTGGAGCGCATACCCGAAGCACCGCTGATCCTCTACGACGCCCATTGGGGATGGGACGAGCCCACTCGCAAGCAGCTGGTCGAGCGCGCCCAGGTGAGCGGCGTCACCCTCGAGCCCGTGATCGAGGTGGAGAACGTCGAGACTGCCCTCGCCCTGGTGGCACGCGGTCTCGGTGATACTCTCGCGGCTCGTGCAGTCGTGCGAAGCGGCGTGTTCCCCCAGGGGCTGACCTCTGTGTCATTCGAGGAGCCGATCTACGACGTCATCGCACTCGCGACCCGGGTCGGAAGCACGCTCTCACCGGTGACGGAGGCACTCGTGGAGACGGCTCTTCGACTGCTCAGCTCAGCGCCCGGTCTCGATGTCGAGTGACGCGTGCCGCTGACCCGAGGCGGTCCGAGCCCAAAGGCCGAATGTCGGCGGTATCGCATATCGTCGATGTCATGGACGAAGTCGCATGGAACGACGAGCTCGAGTGGGACGATGCGCCCGCCTGGGAAGAATGCGACGATGACGAGCGGTTCCCGCTGGATGCGCCGAGGTCGCCTACCAGCACCGTGTCGGCTGAGACCGTGATCGGCTTCGCCTTCGATGACGCGGTCGCATCGCAGACGATGGTGAACCAGCAGGCTGCGCGACAGGTCTTCGCGGTCCACGAGGCGTTCGAGATCGCGAGGGAGAACCCGCTGATCTACGTCCCTGTCGGTGCAGCCGACCGGGTGCCCGGCGTCACTGACATCGACTTCGCCGAGCGATCCGTCGCCTTCGACCTCGCTCAGCGGCTTCACCTCAGCGAGAACGTCGTCCGCAGCTTCGCCCAGCAGGGCGAGGTGCTCCGCGCGTCGCTCCCGCGTCTTCTCGACCTTTTCGTCTCGGGCCGGATCGGCCCTCAGCACGCGCGCGCCGCAGTCGAGGCGTCGATCGGAATCACCACCGAGGCCGCGATGGAGCAGTATGACGTGCGGCTGTCGTCGGTCGCAGAGGGCTTGCGGCCCGGCGAGTTCGCCCGCCGCTGCCGCGTGCTGCGTGAACGTCTCTGCGCCGACACCCTGCAGGAGCGGCACGAGATCGCCCGGGAGCGTCGGCGCGTCGTGATCGAGCCGGCCGAGGACGCGATGGCGTGGATCCACGCGTACGTGCCTGTTCTGGACGCAGCGCGAGTGGATGCCCAGCTCACTGGCGCCGCGAAGCAATTACGCAAAGAAGCCGGCGAACACCGCAACCTCGACCAGTTGAGGGCCGATCTGCTGGTCGGCTGGTTGTCGGGGGACGGCACGCCGTCTGCTGTCGCCGCGCAGCCGTACGTGCTGATGGACGATGCAGGCAGGTTCGCTGAGCTCCTCGGTTACGGTCCGATTCCGCCGCGTGCGGCCGGAGCGGCGTTGCGAGATGCGCCCGCGTTCCGCAGGGTGCTCGCCGATCCGGTGAGACCCGCTCAACTGACGCTGGACACGACGCGTTACAAGCCGTCTCCGGACCAGCGTCGCTGGCTGACGTTGCGGTACGGGCTGGATGACGCCGCCGCGCCGTTCATCGCGCCCGGTGCAGAGATCGACCACGTCGTCGAGTGGCAGCACGGTGGCACCACGGATGTCGCCAACTTGCTCCCACTGAAGCCTCGGTTGCACCGGCTCAAGTCCGTCACGCGCATCCGCCTCGATCCGAAGCCAGACGGAGGCATCCGGGTCCGAACACCCACCGGCTACGACAGCGACCCGCCGCCGTTCTGATCGAGGACCCTTGTCGTGGTAATTGCGGACCATCCGCCGGAGCAGCCGGTCTCGGATCGCTACACACGGCCGCGGCGGGCCCGTGCTGCGAACGCATCAAGGGCGTCGAGGACATCGGACGCCTGCCAGATGCGGTAGCGGTTTCTGCCC
>JBQCJQ010000740.1:0-2460 GCA_051952615.1 Humibacter sp. | reverse complement strand
TCGACGTCGAGCTCGACCCGGTCGACGTGGCGGCCTATTTCCAGGCTGAGGCGACGGGCGACTATGACATCTTCGTCGGCTCTGGCGGCTACCCCTACCTGTTCAGCCGGCTGTACTCGCAGTCGCCTCTGCAATGGGGCCGTGTGCCCTACCCCGAACTGGACGAGCTCCTGCTGCACGCACGCGACGACCTCACACTCGACGAGCGCAACGCGGCGTGGAGCGGTGTGGTCGAGTTCCTCCATGACAACGCGGTTCTCCAGTGGCCGGCGCCGTACACCTCGGGCGTGGGCTACTCGACGTCGCTGCACTTCGCCGACTCGGGCGAATACAAGGGCAGCCTGATCGTTTACTTCGACGACGCCTGGCTGTCGTCCTGAACGCGTGGCGGAGCCCGCTTGCCGGCGAGGCGCGGGCTCCGCTACGCGGAACCGATCGTGCCCTTCTTGCGCTCCAGAAACGCCAGCACCCGCGCACGCTGCTCAGGATCGTTGCGGGCAGCCTGCTCCCACCGCTGAGTCGCCTCGTGCGGAGTCTCCCCAGCGGGTCCCGATCGGTCAACGAACTCCTTGGCCGCGGCCTGGCTGAGAGGGGCCAGCCGCGACAGCCCCTCGGCGAATGTCGTTGCCGCAGCATCCAGATCCCCGTCGTCGTGCACCCAGTCGACGAGGCCGGCGGCTCTCGCCTCTCGCGCAGAGAACACCTCCGCCGCCATGAGCAGACGCTTGGCCACCGATGAGCCGCCGAGATCCGCCAGCCGCCGGACCGATGTCGCCGGATAGACGACTCCGAATCGCGCCGGAGTGACGGCGATCGAGGCGGTGGTGGAGGCGATCCGGAAGTCGCATGCGCACGCGATCATCGCGCCGCCGCCGACGCACTGCCCGCGCACCACCGCGACCGTCGGTGTGCGCGCGTGCATGAGCGCTGTCTCTGCGTCGGCGGTGAGCACGGATGGGTCGACGCGTTCACCGTCCGCCCATGCCGCGACGAGGTCTACGCCGGTCGAGAAGTCCTCGCCCTCGCCGCGAAGCTCGATCACCCGCACGGAGTCGTCTGCGTCTGCCTGCGCCACCGCGCGAGCGAGAGCCGCCCACATGGCCGCGTCGAGCGCGTTCTTGCGGGCCGGATTGCTCATGGTGATCCGAGCGACCGTACCGACCCGCTCTGAGAGGACCTGGCCCGTCACGACCGTGCCACCACGGCACCGCGCTCGACAAGCGCGTCAACCTCACTCTGGCTCCAGCCAAGCTCGATGAGGATCTCGCGGCTGGACTCGCCGAGGCGCGGCGGGTGGGCTGCAATGGGCAACCGAGCGTCATCGAAGCGCAGCGGCGCAGCGAGCAGCCGGCGCCCCTCTGCGCTGTGGGGAGAACTCACGCTCTGCACGAGATCGAGCGCGGCCACCTGCTGCTGCGCAAGGGCGTCGGACACGCCCAGCACAGGGCCGGCGGGGATCCCGGCGTCCGTCAGCCGATCGACCCACTCCGCCACCGTCGCGCCGGCGAGTCTGGCCTCGATCTCGGCGGTCAGCGCCTCGCGGTATGCGACACGAGCCGTCGGAGTTCCGAACTCGGGAACGCCGAGGAGCTCCTCGGCACCGAGGATCTCGCAGAGCCAAGCCCAATGCCGCTGGCTGCTGGCCGCAAGAACGATCTCCCCGTCGGCCGCCCGGTACGCGCCGTAGGGCTGAATGGTCGGATGCATGTTGCCCTGAGGTGCGGGATTCTCGCCCGTGAGCAAGGCTGCCTGAGCCTGGAACACCAGCGAGTAGAGTGCCGTCTCCAGCAACGATGTCTCGACTCGGACGCCGCTCTCGCCCCGGGCGAGCAGAGCTGAGAGCACACCGATGACCGACACCAGGCCGGTCATGAAGTCCACGATGGGCACACCTACCCGGTACGTCTCCTCGACCGAGGCGCCCGTGACGGACATGAGTCCCGACATCGCCTGCGCGATCTGGTCCAGGCCGGCCGCGTGGCGCAACGGCCCAACCGATCCGAAGCCCGTGACGCTGGCGACGATGAGGCGGGGGTTCGCCTCCTGCAGGGTGACCGGATCGAGTCCCATGGCGCCGAGGACGCCGGGGCGGAAGCTCTCGATGAGAACATCCGATGCGCGTACGAGGTCGAGGAGGATCTTGCGCGCAGCCTCATCGCGAAAGTCCAGCGCGATCGTCCGCTTGCCGTGATTGACCGAGGCGAAGTAGAGGCTCTCGTCGCCGTCGTGCGGGCCCCACGCGCGCGAAGGATCACCATCCAGAGGCTCGACCTTGATCACCTCGGCCCCCAAGTCGGACAGCAGGGTGGCGCAGAGCGGACCCGCGAGGGCTCTGGAGAGCTCGAGGATGCGAACGCCGTCCAACGGCCGTGTGCGCTCTTCTGACATGCGTCTCACCTCTCGACGGATGATATGATTATTGATCATATATCGCAGTGGAAGGAGTCGGCGATGAGGCGC
>JBQCJQ010000739.1:0-2472 GCA_051952615.1 Humibacter sp. | reverse complement strand
CGTGCTGACGTGCCGGAGCGGCTCGAGGAAGTGCTTCGGCGTTCCATGTCGCGAAAACCCGAGGCGCGACAGCAGAGCGTGCTCGAGCTCATCCGCGATCTGCAGTCGGTCGAGGCCGAGCTCGGGTTCGTGCCGACGCCGGCTGATCTCTCGATCGACGAGTGGGTCGCGGCCGTCGCTGCGCCGGATGACGATCGCACGCGGGTCAAGAGCGTCGTGGCTTCTTCGTCGTCGGACCGACGTCGCCGGCGGCGCAGCGAGCAGACGTTCGGTTCCGATCGCACGGCGGCACGGGAGACGGGCGCGGCGTCCTCCGACCGCAGGATGTCCGGCCTCGGTGCACGCGGTGCCTGGCTCATCGCGGCGTGCGTCGTTCTCGGTGTTGCGTTCGTGGTCACCCTGACGGTGGTGTTGTTGCGCGCGAGCTCGCCCGATGACATCCCCGCCGTGCATGACATCCAGGGCAAGACGGCGGGCGGAGCGATCGAGTTCAGCTGGCAGGACCCCGGCATCGCGGCGAGCGATGAGTACCAGGTGAGCGTCGACGGCAGCCCGCCGAGCATGCAGCGCGGCACGACCTTCACGGTCGACAGCGACGCCCGGCGGGTGTGCCTGACCGTGACCGTGAACCGGGCAGGGCGCACGGGACAGCCCAGTGCACCGAAGTGCGTCGATCCGGCGGCAGCGCAGTGATTCGCGCGTTCCTCGTCCGTCATCGTCCGATGGCCATCTCCGTGCTGATCGGAGTGGTCGTGGTCGCCCTGGTCTCGACGGTGGCGATCGTCTCCGGCGGGTTCGTTCAGCAACGCATGGTGCTCGGCGACTCGGCGGTATGGGTGACGAACGCGTCGACCCAGATGCTCGGTCGTGCGAACACGCAGATCGACGCCCTCAACTCTGCCGTTGCCGCGGGGAACGCCTCCGTCGACGTCGAGCAGCGTGGGAATGACGTGCTGCTCGTCAACCGCGGCGACAATACCGTGGCCGCCGTGAACGCCGCCGACGTCACAGCCGGCAGGTCGGTGGCGCTTCCGCCCCGCGACGCTCAGGTCGGCATCGCCGGGTCACGCGCGGTGATCGTCTCTCGTGCGACCGGGCAGGTCTGGCTCATCGCGCTCAGCGACTTGGGCTCGTTCTCGTCGTCGTCGAATCCGACCATCGACCTCGGCGGCCGGATCGTGACCTCGCTCAGCCCCGACGGGGACTTCTTCGCCTACTCTCCCCAGACCGGCACGGTCTACCGCGTCGACGCGGCCTCGGCGGATTCGGTCTCGCAGACATGGAAGACCACCCCGGAGAAGACCACGACCGCCGGTGCTGCAGACCTGCAGCTGACATCGGTCGGCGGCCGATGGGCGTTGTACGACCCCAGCTCCCGCACTCTGCGCACTCCAGAGGGAAAGCGCACGCTGCCAGCGTCGATGGGCGGCCTCGGAATGCTGCAACAGGCATCCGACACCGGCTCCGACCTGTCGATCGCCACCGACCGCGGCATGTACAGCGTGCCGTTCGGCGGAGGCGCCGTGAGCACGGACCTCGCCGGCGACTACGGTCAGGCCGCGGCACCCGTCGTCGTGAACGGATGCCTGTACGGGGCGTGGACGACGGGTCGCACCTGGCACTCCTGCCACGGCGGATCCGTCGGACGCACCGGATCGCTGACGGGTGTTCGCGCGGGCGCCGCCCTCGAGTTCCGCGTCAACGGCGGCACCGTCGTGCTCAACGACACCGCCCACGGCACGTCGTGGTCGGTGCAGCACGGCAATGGCCTCATCGACAACTGGGCGGACTTCGCGAAGCCCGACACCAACACGAAGCAGACCGAGGAGAACACCGAGGACAAGCCGCCGACTTACGACAAGACGCAGGAGCCACCTGTCGCCGTCGACGACAAGTTCGGCGCTCGTCCCGGCGTGACGAGCCCGCTTCCCGTTCTGCTCAACGACTACGACCCCAACGGCGACGTTCTGGTGATCGACTCGTTCACGCCCGTTCCGCTGGCGACGGCACGCATCCAGCGCACCGCAGACGATCAGCAGCTGCAGATCACGCTGCCGGCGGATGCCCATGGTCAGATCCAGTTCGACTACACGATCAGCGACGGCCGCGGAGGGCAGGCCGACGCGCACGTCACGGTGACGGTGCGAACGCCCGACGAGAACTCGCCTCCCGTGCAAGTGCGCACGACGAGGGCCACCGTGGCCGCCGGCGGTCGCGTGACCACTCAGGTGCTCGGCGACTGGTACGACCCTGACGGCGATCCCTTCTATCTCACGGGTGCGAGCGTTCCGGCGCCTGCCACCGCCGTCTCGACACCGCAGGGGAGTGTCGTCTACACCGATGCAGGCAAGAGCGGCAGTCAGCAGAACGTGGCGCTCGCGGTGTCGGATGGCAAAGCCACCGGCACCGGCACGCTCGCCGTCACCGTGCGACCGCCGACCGATGTGCCGATCATCACCGAGCCGTTCGTCG
>JBQCJQ010000738.1:0-2134 GCA_051952615.1 Humibacter sp. | reverse complement strand
GGTCGTCGCCGATCATGCCCACCGTCTCAGGGGTCTTCGGCATGTGGATGGTGATGAAGTCCGCACGCTGCAGCAGCTCATCAAGGCTCACGAGCTGCACGCCGAGCTGCTGCGCCCGTGCGGAGGTGACGTAGGGGTCGTAGGCGATGACGTTCGTGCCGAAGGCCTGCAGCCTGGCGGTGATGAGCGCACCGATGCGACCGAGGCCGATGATGCCGATGGTCTTCTCGTACAGCTCGGTTCCGGTGTACTTCGAGCGCTTCCACTCGCCTGCCGAGAGGGACGCGTCACCCGCAGGAATGTGCCTCGCGAGCGACAGGATGTGCCCGATCGTCAGCTCTGCTGCGGAGATGATGTTCGACGTCGGCGCGTTGACGACCATCACGCCCGCCGCGGTGGCGGCCTTGATGTCCACGTTGTCGAGGCCGACACCCGCGCGCGCTACGACTCGCAGCCTCGGTGCCGCGGCGACCGCCTCCGCATCGATCTTGGTCGCGGAGCGGATCAGCACGGCGTCGGCGTCGGCGAGCGCGGACAGCAGCGCGGGACGATCGGTTCCGTCGACGTTCTTCACGTCGAAGTCGGGCCCGAGGGCCTCGACGGTGGCGGGCGAAAGTTCCTCGGCGATCAGCACGACCGGTTTCGACACGTGTGGAGACCCTTCGATTGGGGATGAACGGTGGATTCGCCGACGGGATGCCGTCGGCACGCCACAGCCTCGGGGCGCGGTCACCACAACTTTAGCGGCCTCAGAGGGACGCGCTGCGCAGGTGAGCACTGGCACCAGAGCGGGTTGGCCCGGTCTCAGCGACCGCCAATGGCCTAGCACCCGATGCACCGACCTCCGTAGCGTGTCACACGACGAAACATTTGAAAGGGAGACGCGATGAGGATCCTGCTCGCGGGAGGCGCCGGCGCGATCGGAAGGCAGCTCACCCCGGCCCTGGTGCAGGCGGGACACGAGGTGTTCGCCACCACCCGCTCGAGTGCCAAGGCCGGAGTGATCGAGCAGGCGGGCGGCCATCCTCTGGTGATGGATGCCTATGACGCCGACAGCGTCGAGGAGGCTTTCCTGGCATCGCGGCCCGAGGCTGTCATCCACGAGCTCACCGATCTGGCGGGCGCCGACCGCGCGGGCAACGCGCGCGTCAGAATCGAGGGGACCCGCACGCTGGTGCACGCCGCCGAGAGCCACGGCGTCGAGCGGATGGTGGCGCAGAGCATCTCGTGGGTCGTGCCCGACGGCGACACGTTCGCCACCGAGAGTGAGCCGTTCAGGGATGGCGTGACTCCCGGCGTCCCCGAACTCGAGGGCGCCGTGCTCGGGCTGAACGACGGCGTGGTGCTGCGGTACGGCCAGCTGTACGGGCCGGGAACCTGGTACTCGCGCGACGGGCTCAACGCGGACGCCGCACGGAAGGGAACACTGACCTCGATGGCAGAGATCGGCAGCTTCGTGCACGTCGCGGACGCAGCTGCCGCAACCGTCCTCGCCCTCGACTGGCCGCACGGAGTCGTCAACGTCGTCGACGACGAACCCGCGCGCGCCGAGGAGTGGATGCCCGAGTTCGCGTCATCCGTCGGCGGACCGCCACCCGCGATTCCGACGGACCTCCCGCACGGCCGCCCGATCTCGAACGCCCTCGCGCGCAGCCTGGGCTGGACGCCGCGTTACGCGTCCTGGCGGGAGGGATTCAGCTCGCCGGACGGCGGCGTGGCCTGAGACCGCCGTGTGGCGATCGCGCGACGTGCCGCCATCGCAGCGCGCACCAGCGCCACATCGGTCACGTCGTATTCGGGGTGCCCGCCACCGGGGCCCGACGGGAATCCGGTCGCCGTTCCCCGTGCGGAGAGGTGCACGGCGTCGACGCCCACCTCCGCGAGTGCGGGGAGCTGCTCGGCGCTCACTCCCCCGCCGGCCATGACCTCGACGCGGCCGCCCGCGCGCCGCACGAACTCGCGGAGCACGTCGGTGCCGTCGATCGCGCGACGCGACGCTCCGGATGTCAGGATGCGACGCACCCCGATCTCCGCAAGGGCGACGAGCGCGTCGGACGCATCCACGGCAACGTCGATGGCCCTGTGGTACGTGACGTGGAGGTCGCCTGCGGCGTCGACCAGCGCGGACGTCGTC
>JBQCJQ010000737.1:0-4691 GCA_051952615.1 Humibacter sp. | reverse complement strand
GAACGCGGCTGAAGCTTCCCACATCACGTCGGGAGCCCGTGGTCGGTCCGCGCCGAGCAAAGAGACTAGCGAAGCCCTAATCTGACGCCTTGCCGATCCCGCCATCCGGAACCGGCGGCGGGGGCGGAGGCGGAGGCACGTACTTGATTGGCTCAATGCCGCGCTCGTTGATGCGCGCTGGGTCCGAACCACCCGCGCGCTTACCATCGTCAGCCATCGTTAACCCCATCTCGTTCGTAGCTTTGCCGGTCTCGCTCCCAGATCACGATGTCGTCGTCGGCGATCGAGACGAAAACTCCCGCACCCGGGATGGCCGGCCCGAGCGCACCGTCCTTAGTCATCTGGAACTGTTGGTCGATGTAGATCGCCCTCGGCTCCGGATACGCCGATGCATACGAGCCCGCAGTGAACCATCCGCCGATCCAGTCGCCATTTGACTTACGAATCCTCACCCAGGCCGCTTGATGTTTCCGTCCTGCGTGATCCCACGGTGTCGGAGTAGCAGAGTACCCGTGGCGAGAACGCGGATAGCGGATCCACGCCGCCCGGCGAACGGGAAGCCAAATCAGGTGCCTGTGGTTGAGCATGACCGCGATTGCCGCAGGTACAAGAAGGTAGAGCCCGAGCACGGTCAATGCGAGGATGCGCGGGTCGCCGACAATGACCGTATCGGCATCCGCTCCTGGCGCGACACCAGCCCACAGAGTACCGCCGAGGATAAGGAGATAGATCGCAGTCAGCGCAACCGAGAGTATCGCTCCGCGGGCGATCGAGAGACCAAAGTCTCGGTCGGTTGATCCCTCACCACGTGCCCAGCGCCGGATGGCCGCATACACAAGCCCAGGTAGAGCGATAACGATGAATGCGGCGAGCGCAAAACTCCCCTCAATGAGATCCACGTGCTACTCCCCGAGCTGATCCGTCGCCGGACTTTGGTGCAAGACTAGCGATCGCCCCGCTCGGTGGCGCGTGCAACATCCAACCCGCCCCCTGGACGAGGTCCTGGGCTGGGTCGCCCGGATCACGACGAGGTTCGGTGCGTGCCGGTGTCGCACCCGTCTTCCGCGGTCGGAATCGAACCATCTCCATCCTTCGAAGGCGTCCGCGCCGAACACGGGTTTGTTCACGGTGGGGAATGAAGATGTGGGAACCGCCGAGCGACGAAGTAACCGACTCCCACCGGGCCGAGCGCGATCTACCTGTACAACGTCCCTGGCGATGCTGCTAACGGAGAGTTCGTGACACGCACAGCGCAGGCGGCGGCCTCGCTATTGCGGATCGTCTGCAAAGGACTCAGCGGTAGACCCGGGGCGAGAGATCACGGCGCGCCGCCCGCCGCAATGAGCTGGCCTGCCACGCCCGATCGATACGCTCGGCCGCATGGCATCGACTTTCCAACACATCGCAGTACACGGCACCCGCGTGATTATCAACACGCTGAACGACGACCAAGTCAAGGGCGTCGTTCGTGCCAACGGGGATGAGGGGCTCGCGGTCTGGACGGATGATTCCCAGCTCATCTTTGTGCCCTGGACCGGAATAGGAACATTGGTCCTCACATCAGTGACCTCCTGAACCAGCCGCATCCCGGGCCCAGTCCGATCAATTGCTCGGGTCCGGCAGCCGAATGCACGCGACGACCCCCTACCCGCGCAATGCGCGTTTAGGGATCATGAGGCATGAGGCCGGAGCGCGCCTGGCCATGCGACGATGTCGCCATGATCATCGAAGTGACCACGACACCGCGGGAGACACTCCTCTGGGCCGAGACACCGGCGCTCGCAGACGAGCTTCGCGCGTTGCTTCGCGATGCAGGAGTGCTCATCCTGCCCGCGAATTCGTGGGAGTTGGAGTTCTTCAACCGCATCCCTGATGACGAGCAGCATCAGTTCGACCCGGCCAGGATCACCAACCTCGAGATCGGCGCGAATGCCTACGACGCGCTGCATGCCGTGGTGGCAACCGGCCACCGGCTGCGCTGGCATCCGTGGGAGAACGCAGATCCTGCCGATACCAACTTCAGCGGAGTGACGGTGTCCCGTTCGCGCGCGGAAGATCCGGAGGTCGGGCGCGCATCTGAAGCACTGCACGGCGACGTCCCCGGATCGCGCTCTGCCCGCACGCGGATGCATGCGGTTCCTGAGAAGCCGTCAGCAAAAGGCGCGCCGGTGATAGTGCGCCAATGTCGGTGCGCCCGTGGATGCTTAGGAGATGCCAAAGTCCCGCTCGCCGTTGGTCTCGTCCGCGGTGCCCTATGTGAACGATCGGGTGCTGGAGGAGGCGAAGCAGTACCTCCCTCACGGCCCCGACGAGATGTTGAACGTTGACCGCATTGCCGCATTCGTCGAAGGCACCAAGGAATCCCCGAATGTGCGCCTCGCCGTACTCGGCACGCTCCGTGCGCACAGCATGAACGGCGCCGAGACCCCTTCCGCTGTCGTCGCAGTGCTCCTCGCCGCGATCGCGATTCTCGTCAGTTCCGCGATCTCGCTGTCGGATTTCGGAGTCGCGATCGCGTGGGCCTTCGCCATCGGGAGCGTCATCCTCGGAGGCTGGTTCGCGAAGCTGGCCTTTGCTGCTCACGCCCGGCGCATGACCTGTGGCGTGTGGCTGGCTGCGTATGAGGACGCTCTGCGCTGACACAAAAAGGTTTCGTGCAGTACCGCAACGGTCGGCGCGGGATCGAGTTGCTCGGCCACATTCCTCAACCGCTCATCGCTCGCAAGCGGATCGAGTTCGTGCTCGCCGGCGTGCGTGCCGCGCTCATCGTTCTGCGCTTCTCGCACTATCTCCTCGGACTTGACACCGCCTCGCCGATGATGTGTCCGCCAACGTCATCGGGCTCACCTCGGCATAGTCGGAAGGCAACAGGTCGGTGATTGCTTCAGCATGCCGCACAGCGCGGACGTCGCCAGGCACTGGGAAATCCTTTGCACTTGTGACGACCGTCGCCCCGGGTGTATGAATCTCCCCAACTGCACGAAAGGTCTGGGGGCCATCATGCATTTCTCACCGAGTACGTTCCGTTGCGAACGGCACGAGAACGTCGACTATCTCACCAAGGCCGTCAAGGAGGAGGTCGGATCCGGGGAAGTCATCCTCACCGACGGGTTTCATAAGCCCGAGGAGATGAACCTCCTCGGCCGCACAAGCGGAGGTCACTTCACCGTGATTGTGGACTGCCCAGGCAACGCGGACGACGGCCCGCATCCGCTTGCGTTCACCGGGACGTGGAGTCCGTGAGCGCCCCCGCCTCGGCAACACCCCCGACCGTCGGGACGGGGGCGACGCCCACTGCGAGCCAGCTCGCGCTCCGCGAACTTCAGAAGCGGTTCACGCCTGAGAAGCAGGTCGAGTTCCTTCAGACGACCGCGTCGAGGATCCTTACGCAGACGGGTCTCATAGGGACGGTCCTTGCCGCCGGTGGCCTGGTCGCTATTTCGACCGTCCTGACGAACCCGGTCTCATTCGGGTGGATGGTCGCGGCTGTTGGGCTGTCGACGCTCGCGGTGCTCCTCGCGCTGCTCACTCAGGTGACCTGGCTGCGAAAGATCCGCATCGGTGACCTCACGGAAGTCCAGAAGTGGTTCGAGCGGTACAAGAGTTGGCGAGGCTACTTCCTCGCCGCGGCAACGTGGATCTTGGTCGCCGCGTTCGTCGCCGCTGTCATCGCTGTCGGCACAGCGCTGTGGGGCAGGACGGTCCAGCCGACGTTCGATGCGACCGTCTCCATCACTCCTGGTGAGGTGCCCTCGCCAGACACTTACACGGTCAAGGCCAACTTCACCGTCCCGCCCGCGGGTGGCGGCGACGACCAGCTCACGCTCACCATCGAAACAGGCACGAAAGCAGTCGCGTCGACACAGAAGCACGCCGTGGGCGATGCGGCTATCACTGTGACGCTCGAGGCGGCCGGGCTCCCCACCACGACACAGGTCACCGTCACTGGAACGAGCGACGGCTGGACATGCACCGCAACGATCGGTAGCGCGGAAGTGGACGGCACCAGCTGCGTCCAAGACTGAATGGGGCGTTGTACACAGGACCGATGTATATGCCTGGGCCACACCGACTCACAATTCGGTGTTCAGGCCACGAGTGCGAACCCTCAGTCGAGGTACCCCGAAGCGGACGAGCTTAATCTGACAGTACGCTATGCCCTCATCGGTCGGACGGTCGCGCCCACGAGCGCTTGACGCGGCGCCATCACGCTCGCCTGCCGAACGCTCGCCGGGCAGCGCTCCCACCCGGAGGCGTGGTTACGTCGAGGGTCGCGGCGCGATCTTGACCCTCACTCCCCCGCCCGGCCGAGGCCCGACCTCGAACAGTCCGATCTCGCGCACGAGATCCGAGAGCTTCGCGTATCCCCAGTTGCGCGAGTCGAAGTCCGGCCGCTGCTTTCGCACGAGCGACCCCACCGCGGCGAGGTCCGCCCATCCGTCTTCGAGAGATGCACTGGAGATCGACGCGCGGAGCACACCCACAAGTGCGCTGTCCGTCCGCAGCTTCGCCGATGTGACGCGGGCCTTCGCGGGCTCAGTGTCGGCAGCATCCGCTGATGGCTCGGCGAGCACGTCAAGGTACGTGAACCGATCGCACGCGTTACGGAACGCCTCCGGGGTCTTCCGCTCGCCGAACCCATACACGGTGACGCCATCCTCGCGGATGCGGGATGCGAGGCGCGTGAAGTC
>JBQCJQ010000736.1:0-4518 GCA_051952615.1 Humibacter sp. | reverse complement strand
ACGTCGACGCCCCGGTCGAGCCACAGGAAGAGGCTCCGTCGTCGAAGCGCCGTACAGCGCTGATCCTCGGCATAGTCGTCGCGGTCGTCGTCGTCATCGGCGGCGTGGTCGCCGCCGTCGCGCTGGTGCCGCGCACCTCCGCCCCGGCGCCTGCCGCTCACTCCGCGGGGAACGGCGACGGCACCATCCAGGTGTCGGCCGTTCCCGACCCGAAGCTCAAGTCAGCGGTGCGCAGCGCGGACGGCACGAGCGTGACGTTCACCTGGACGAACCCCAAGCCCAAGGCGAACGACCACTACGAGTGGCAGCAGGAGGGCACGACCCACGGAGCGCAGTCGACGACGACGCCGACCGCGACCGTCACGGGACTGACCCCCGGCTCCGCG
This sequence comes from Humibacter sp., assembly GCA_051952615.1. Classification (GTDB taxonomy): domain Bacteria; phylum Actinomycetota; class Actinomycetes; order Actinomycetales; family Microbacteriaceae; genus Humibacter. The sequence continues at coordinate 4,132 of JBQCJQ010000736.1, read as the reverse complement.
GTGTGCGTCGACGTGGCGATCATCCGTGACGGCGTCGCTTCTCCGAACCCCCTGAAGGCGTGCAACCCGTGAACCCGATCAGCGTGGAGTTCGTCGGCGAGACGTTCGAGATCACCTCGCCGGGCGACTTCGGCATCGGCAGGGAAGCCGACCTCACGATCGACGACAACCCCTACCTGCACCGTCGGTTCCTTCGCATCTTCGACGAGTTCGGCATGTGGTGGATCGCCAACGTCGGCACCCTGCTCACGGCGACTGTGACCGACGGAACGGGCGGGGTGCAGGCCTGGCTCGCACCAGGAGCACGACTGCCGATCGTGTTCGAGACGATGCACGTCATGTTCAGCGCCGGGCCCACCACCTACGATTTCACGATCCGCAATCCGAACGACCTGTTCAGCACGTCGCGCATCACCCAGGAGTCCGGCGGATCGACGACGATCCTGCCCGTCACCTTGACGACGAGTCAGCGGCAGCTCATCGTCGCGCTGGCCGAGGGTGTGCTGCGTCAGCAGATCCCCGGCAGGGGAGAGGTGCCGACCTCAGCGGATGCCGCAGCCAGGCTCGGCTGGTCGATGACCACCTTCAACCGCAAGCTCGACAACGTGTGCGAGAAGCTCGACAAGCTCGGTGTCGCCGGGCTGCGCGGTGGGGCGGGCAACCTCGCGACCAGCAGGCGCACGCGGCTGGTGGAGTACGCGGTCGCGACACGTCTCGTCGGTCAGGAAGACCTTGCGCTGCTCGATCGTGAGCCGACGGAAGGGGCCTGAAACCGGGCATTTCTCACGTTCCGTGCACCGATCTGTCTAGTCCTCGTTCGTGTGCTAGCTTGTACGGGGCTCGGGGGAGTCCGGGGTCAGATGTCGACGAGTCCAGGGGGAGGCACGCGCCGTGCTGAGATCCCTCTCGATGTGGATCCGACGGCACAAAGCCCTCACCTCGGCCATCGTCATCGCCCTCGTCGCCGCCATTCCGGTCACCGTCGCCGTGCTGCACAAGGGCTTTCCGACCGACGACGTGAACCTCGACGCCCGTGATGTCTGGGTGACCAACGGCGACAAGCTGATGGGCGGCAGGCTCAATCACCAGATCGACGAGCTCGACGCCGCGGTGAACGGCGCGTCCAGCGATCTCGACGTGCTGCAGGACGGTACGGCCTACTTCTTGACCGACAGCAAGAACGGAACGCTCGAGCGCATCGATCCCGCGTTCGTCTCGCTGACCGATCGGGTGAGCATCCCGGCGGGCTCGCAGGTGTCGTACGGCGGCAGCACGCTCGCCATCACGTCGCCGGACGGCAAGGTGTGGGTGCTCGACGCCTCCACCAGGCTGGCGTTCGACCCCTCGAAGACCCCGGTGTCTGCGAAGCTCGGCACGGGAACGAAGACCGTGGTGACGAAGCAGGGTGTCGCCTACAGCGCGTCACCGGGCAAGCACGTGCTGGTGCGGTTCGACCATCCTGGGGCATCCGGTCAGTCATCGTCGTTGGATGTCCCGCAGTCGTTCCAGCTGTCTGCTGTCGGCGACCACCCCGTCGTGCTCGACACGAAGCGCAACCGCGTGCTGATCGGAACGGGCACCGTCGTCGCGTTGCCGATCAAGGGCATCCAGCTCCAGGAACCTGGTGAGGACAACTCTTACGTTCTGTTGGCGTCGGGGAGCGGTCTGCTCAAGGTGCCGGTGGGCGGCGGGCACGTGCAGATCGTCGGTGCCGGCATCCGTCAGGCCGTGACGAACGCGGATCAGGTCTCCGCGCCGGTCTGGCTGAACGGATGCTCGTACGGCGCCTGGGCCGGCGCCTCCCGTTATCTCTACGCCTGCGACGGCAAGCCGGCCGTCGGCGTCGACATCGCCCAGCAGGTCACCGGCGACGACCTGCGGTTCCGCGTCAACGGCGGCGTGATCGCACTCAACAACCTGCGCAACGGCGACGCGTGGGTCGTGTCCAGCAACATGCGGCTCGTGCAGAACTGGGCGAGCCTGAAGCCGAACGAGTCGGAGGTCAACGGCAACACGGGCCAGACGAAGCCCGTTCTGCAGTCGTTCCAGGACACCCTCGCCCACAGAACGCCGGTGAACCATCCGCCGATCGCCGTCGACGACAGCTTCGGGGTGCGCGCAGGGCGTTCCACCGTGCTTCCGGTGCTCGACAACGACACCGACCAGGACGGCGACGTTCTGACCGTGACGCAGGTCTCGCCGATTCCTGCTGCGATCGGCCATCTCGACATCATCGAGGGCGGCCGTGCCGTGCAGCTCACCGTCGCCGACGGCGTCACGGGCGGTGTCTCGTTCAGGTACACGATCGACGACGGCCGCGGGGGCATCGCCTCGGCGCAGGTGAATGCCACCGTGCACCCCGCGACGCAGAACGCAGCCCCGGTCAGCAAGCGCGCGAGCGACGCATCCGTCGAGGTCGGGCAGTCGGTGACCTACAACGTGCTGAACGACTGGGCCGATCCGGACGGCGACGACATCTCCCTCACCTCTGCGCAGTCCACGACGGACGACCAGGTGCAGTTCCAGCCTGACGGCAACGTCACCTTCGTGAGCAAGAACGGCCAGACCGGCGTGAAAGAGGTGCGCTACACGGTCTCCGACGGCCACGCCAGCGCGACGGGCTCGCTCATGGTCACGGTGAAGCCGCAGGGCTCGCTCGACCCGGTCGCCACGCCGGACTTCGCGTCGGGCGTCACAGGCCAGGCCATCACCGTCGATCCGCTGACGAACGACCTCTCGCCCTCGGGTGACGACCTGAACCTGGTCGGCGCCAACTTCGACAGCGGACCTTCCGAGCCGGTCGTCGTCGCCGACCCGCAGAAGGGCACGGTGACGGTCACCGCGTCGGCGCCGGGGGAGTACTACCTCAAGTACACCCTGGGCGCGGGTGCGAAGACCACGGTCGGCTTGATCAGGGTCGACGTGACGCCGGGCAACGGCGACGGCGGACCGATCGCCGTCGCCGACGATGCTTACGTGCGACCGGGCGAGACGACGACCGTGAATCCGCTCGCGAACGACAGCTCGCCGTCGGGCAGGGTGCTCGCGGTGCGCTCCGTGTCGAAGTCCGACGCGTCCGCCGACCTCAACGTCGAGCTGCTCGACAACCAGGTCGTGAAGATCACCTCTCCGAACGTGCTGCCGCAGCAGGTGCAGCTGAACTACGTGGTCTCCGACGGGCTCAAAGAGGCGACATCCACGATCACCGTCGTGCCCATTCCGCCGCTGGTCGTGCATCAGCCGCCCGTGGCGAGGGATGACGCAACCACCGTTCGCGTCGGCGACATCACGACCGTGAGTGTGCTCGACAACGACTACTCGCCCGACAACGAGCCGTTCACCATCGACCCGAAGCTGCACGACACGTCGAACGCGGGTGCGGGAGCCACCGCCTTCGTGAGCGGCAACACGGTGCGCTACCAGGCGCCGGACAAGCCGGGTCAGTACTCCGTGTCGTACGGCATCAGCGACAAGTGGGGGCAGAACGCGATCGCGACGGTCACGTTCCAGGTGATCGGCAAGGATGGCAAGGACCGGCCACCCGTGCCCTCGACGCTCACCGCACGGGCCTTCGCCGGCTCGAGCATCCCGATCACCGTTCCGCTCAGCGGCATCGACCCCGACGGCGATTCCGCGACCCTCGACGGCATCGTCAGCCAGCCGACGCTCGGACGCATCGCGAGCTCCGGCTCGAACTCCTTCACCTACGAGGCCTACCCGGGGTCCGGGGGCACGGACACCTTCACGTACCGGGTCGTCGACACCTACGGCAAGACGGCGACCGGCACCGTGCGCATCGGCGTGATCCCGCGTCCGACGAGCCTGCAGCCTCCTGTCGCGGTGAACGACACCGTGCAGGTCAAGCCGGGCAAGACGGCATCGGTGCCCGTGCTCGCCAACGACTCGGATCCGAACGGTTACACCATCTCGGTGCAGAAGAAGCTCACGGACGTCGACCCGGCGCTCAAAGCGTCGGTGCACGGCCAGATCGTGCTGGTGCAGGCACCGCAGAAGCAGGGCGTCTACGTCGCCCGCTACACGATCACGAACGGCCAGGGCGGGCAGGACAGCGCCTATGTGCAGGTCATCGTGACCAACGACGCGAAGCCGGTGTACCCGACGGCGATCGACC
>JBQCJQ010000735.1:0-2013 GCA_051952615.1 Humibacter sp. | reverse complement strand
AGATCATCAAGAGCGATCTCGACGTGCACGACGAGCTGGCGACCGCGTTCGCGGAGTGGCACGCGATCTTCCGTGACGCGCTGAAGCGCCTGCAAGACCGCGGTCGCCTGCGCCCGGACGCAGACGTCGAGCGCCTCGCGACCCTTGTGCTCGCGGCATTCCAGGGCGGGATGCTGCTCGCGCAGGTCGCTCAGGACGTCACCCCGCTCAGGGAAGCGCTCGAAGGTGCGCTGGACAGCATCGGCACGTATGCCGTCCCACAACCCGGAGCGACGGCGCCTGTCCTGGCGGTCGGGTGAGTCGCTTCCGAGCTCATCAATTACTGGACTAAATAGACCTATTTGAGGTAGGAAAGGAGCACGCCGGTCGCAGGCTCGATGGAGCCCGTCACGCCGTTGCCGGCCATCGCACGAACGGAGCCAGGATGTCTGAGCACGAGACAGAGCATGAGATGAGCGGGGTCGAGAACGGCGATCGCATCGCGCCCGACTCCATCGGCTACGCGCTGACTCGAGCGCCGCTCGCCTACTCCGACGGATCCGTCCAGGTGTTCAGCGGTGACGGACGCACCCGGTTCATGGAGAACGGCACGTCCACGCGCGGCGACTGGGGAGTCGATGAGCACGGTCGCTTCTGGTCGTTCTGGCCGCCGTCGTATCGCGCGGAGTACGACGTCTACTGGATCGTCGAGAACGGTCATCCGGTCGGCGTGCGGTTCGTCGATCGCGGGCAGGGAAGCGTCTCTGAAGGACGCTACCCAGTGATGTGACCTTGATCGGATGGCGCGCTCGCGGCCTTCCGCAGAAAGCCCATCACCGTCTCGGCCGGGACCTCGCAGGGCTTGAGGATCGTCCCGTTGCTGGTCAACCAGATGTTCGCGCCGAGGGCTTCGGCGCCGCCGAGGTGCTCGGCATCGAGGGAGACCACCTTGCCGCCGGCTCGGGTGGTGCGCGTCACCGCCCACGTCTCGCCATCGATCCGGGTGCGCGACCAGCCCTCGGGGATCGCCGCGATCAACGTCTCGAGCTCTGCGCCGTCGTTCGAGTCGGTCACAGCATCATTCTGTCTCTCCGCTGGTCGTCCTGAACCTTCCGAGCGGCCGCCTCGACATCCGGGTTCCGTGCGGCGACGACGGTGACGATCGTGGACAGCAGCGCGAGAACGCCGTAGCCGACCGCGATCTGCTCGAGCGAGAACGTGTTGGAGAGCACGCCGGCGAGAAGGCTCGGAATGGCGGAGGCGCAGTAGCTGATGACGTAGATCACGCTGAAGATCGGCGCGCGCTCCGTCACCGTCGAGCCGAAGAGGAGCGCCCGGGTCGAGGCGCTGATCGCGACACCCTGACTGACTCCGGCGATGATGGTCGCGACGATGAAGAGCGCGAGCGCACCTGTCACGATCGCGGTCACGATGCCGATCATCCCGATCAGGAATCCGGTCATCCCCAGGCGCTGCGCTCGCGCCGGCGAGAACCGTCCGCTCTGGGAGGCACCGAAAGCGCTGGGCGCCATATAGCAGGCGAACACCAGCCCGATCAGCAGAGGACTGCGCGTGTGCAGCTGCTCTTCGACCACCGAGGGCACGAACGCTTGATAGAAGGACGCGGTCGCCCAGGTCGCGAGCAGCACCATGGCCGCAACCGGCAGCAGCGGCACCACGTGTGACGGCAGCCGCAGCCTCGGGCGCAGAGATCGCCACACGCCGGGTGTACGTCGAACCGTCTCGGGGCTGAGCGCGATCAGAACGATGCCCAGGATGGCCACGAGCCCTGCGAGCGCGTAGATCAACTGCCGCGGGGCAGGGCCGAACTGCACGAGTGTGCCGGAGACCACCGCGCCGATCGCCAGGCCCAGCATCGGCAGCTGGCTCGACGCGACAGTCGTCAGCCACGCCGGCCGGGCCGGTGCGGCATCCACGACGTATGCGGTGACGTTGCTGCTGGCAATTCCTGCGCCCAGGCCGGTGAGTGCTCGTGCTGCGAGCAGCGTGCCGATGCTGTGCACGTCGATGAAC
>JBQCJQ010000734.1:0-2251 GCA_051952615.1 Humibacter sp. | reverse complement strand
GAACACGCGGGTGGCTCGCTGCACTGCCTCTCCTCAAAGAAGAACGTCGGATCTGTTCTCTAGCTGCTGGTCCCCTGGATACGAGCGTTGACGAAGCGCCGAATCTCCGTATCGAGCTCCTCGTCCTCCGGAGCGCCTCCGAATCCACCGTGAGGCATCGCCTCGAATACATGCAGTTCCGCCTCGACACCAGCGCTTCGCAATTTGCGATGCATGCGGATCGTGTTGGACAGGAACAGATCGCGACCACCGGCCTGTAGGAAGGTCGGAGGGAAACCCGCCACGTCACCGAAGAGCGGAGAGAGGAAGGGATCGGAAAGATCCCGCCCGTTTGCGTACAGCCGATTCTGTGCCCCAAGACTGCCGAGGGTGTTACTAACGGCGGCGAGAGTGTGGAAGCTATCCCCAGACTCGGTCAAGTCGACCTCCGGTGTCAACAACATCAGGGCACGCGGCATGGGCAACCCCTCCGCTTTGATCCGGAGCATTAGCGCGGCAGCGATATTGCCGCCCGCGGACCCACCCCAGACGGTGATCCGATCTGCACCGCGCGCATCGACCAGAGCCCGATACACCGCCACCGCGTCGTCGAGGGCCGCAGGGTAGGGATGCGCTGGAGGCATCCGATAATCCGGGACCCAGTGCGTTAGCCCAGTTCTCAGGACGTTCGGCACGGACATCAAGCGCGCAAGATCTCCCTTGCACTGCGTGAGCGCACCGCCGTGAAAGTCCAGCACAACCGGATCGCTATCGGTGTCGGTGACTCCATGGGGGCTCATGATGTAGGTCGGGACCCCGTTCACGATGCGTTGAGTGCTGTCTACTGGCGCGGCGTCGAACGGTGCGAACAGCGGAGCGATAGCCTCATCTGCTTTCTCAACCACTTCTTGCCATGCTTCCTTGTCATCAGTGGGAGGAAGCGCGGAGTCCTGCCACAGCATCACCGACAACGCAGAGCGAGCTCGTTCGCTCAGAAAATCCGGGATGGGCATCACGCCCGGTTGCATCTCCATTGAAGTCACCTTTTCCTAACGCAACGTTGCGTAACGAATATAGCGTACGCCTAGGCTTAGACAATGGTTGATACGCAACGTGGGCGACCGCGCAGCGCGCAGGCACGGACGGCGATCATCGCTAGTACCAGGCGACTGCTTCACGAGCAGGGCTACGAGCGTATGACGATCGAGGGAATTGCCGCTGACTCCGGGGTGGGCAAACCTACGATCTATCGGTGGTGGCCCTCCAAGGCTGCGGTGACAGCGGAGGCGTTGCTGGCAGAACTCGTGCCCGCAGAAACCGTGACCGTTCCGAACACGGGGGATATTCGTCGAGACCTGGCGTCTTGGCTGACCGCGTCCTCGCGCTACATGGACGAGAACAGGGCAATGATCCGTGCACTGATCGCCGTGTCGCTGACCGATAGAGCAATGGCCGAACTTCTGACCGCTCGGTTCGAGACGCCCGTCATGGCCGCCTTGGAAGGGCGGTTGGGCCTGGCAGTCGACGAGGGCCAAGCGCGCGTCGGGGTCGAGACGGATGCAGTGGCAGTCTTGCTGATGGACGCGCTTCTCATCTCGGTACTCGAACGTAGAGCGCTGACGCCGCCGGTGCTCAAAGGAATTCTTAATGTTGTGGTTCAGGGGCTGTCGTGATCTCGATCTTGTATCAGCTGCCACTGCCAGATATTGCTGACCAGGAGGTTGTTGACGGGGATCTCGTGCACGGTTGCCGATCGACAAGCGAGTCTCGTCGTGCGGTGAGCCGCTGACGCGGTTAGTTTGTCCGGCGTGGCCAGGCGAGGGAGCCGGAACGAATGCGGCGGATGGTCGCCTCCAGCCATGAGCGTTCGTGGTCGAGCTGGTTGCGGTAGTAGTGGGTCTCGATCATGTGCAGTTCGGGGATGCTTCCCGCCTTGTCTAGCGCACTTGCAAGGCGTTCCTCTTCGCGATGGATGCGGTCGACGCGTCCTTGCAGTGCGGCTGCTGCTTCGGCCGGGGCGAGGATTCCGAGGTAGGCCAGCGCGGTCATGAATGCGGTGCGGTCGCTGAGAGCGCCGTCCCGAAGCTCGTGCCCGACGCGCTCGGCGAGGGCTTGTCGGCCCGCCGGGGTGAGCTGGAATACCTGTCGGTCTGCGTCTCTCGCCTTCGAGCGCAGCCAGCCGGCCTCTACGAGCGTGTTGACGAGTGTGTAGACGGTTGAGTTCCGCGCGCGGATGTAGGCGTAGCGCGATCGAAGATCGCTGAAGAGGGCG
>JBQCJQ010000733.1:0-2647 GCA_051952615.1 Humibacter sp. | reverse complement strand
TCGACAGTGCCGATCGACGGCGCGGCAGGCGGCTGGGGGTTCGTCGGGGGCGTTCCCGGGTCGCCCGGCGTCGACGTGCCAGGGCCGCTCGGCGTGCTCGGTCCGGTCGGCGTGCTCGGCGCGGTCGGGGAGCTCGGCGTCGTCGGCGTTCGGGGGTTCGTCGACGAACCCGAACCGCCCGATGCGCCCGGATCGGTGGATGCACTCCGGCTGTCCGCAGGCGGAACCGCCCGTGCGGCAAGGGGTGCGGGGACCGTCGACGTTGCGCTCGGCGATGGCGTCGGAGTCGAGGATGACCGGCTCGGTGCCTGCGCGGTCGACCCGTTCGATGCCGTCGGCGAGGATGCCGAACCGGCGTCCACCGACGTGGTGTCGCTGTGCGCGGCAGGGGTGGCGAAGATCGCCACGCCGGCGACCGCTGCCGCGCCGACCACGACGATCGCGGCAGCCGAGCCGACGACGATTCCGGTCACGCCGCTGAAGATTCCTCCCGCGCTCGTCGCGGTTCCCGCCGATGCGCCAGCGGCGCCGCCGGAACCGCCCGCCGCGCCCGATGCGCTCGTGCCCGATGCCGTCGTGCCTGCACCGACCGCACCGGCACCGGCCGCGCCCGCGACGACGCCCGCTGTGCCGCCGTGCAGCGTCGCAAGGTAGGCGGTCGCACCGGCCGCCCCGATCGCAAGCGGCAACAACACGAGGGCGAGGCGGTCGCCGACATCCTTCGCCTCTTCGGCCACCATGGTGCACTTCGCGCAGGTCGCGAGGTGAGCCTCGACCTTGGACTGCTCCCGCTTGCCGAGCCTGCCGCGGGTGCGTGCAGCGAGCCTGTCGACGGTCCACGAGCACTCAGGGCTCAGGTCGGGAGACGTCAGGTGCGCACGGATCCACGCCTGCCGCAGGCCCTCGCGGGCCCGGTAGCACAGCGCTGCGGTGGCCTGCGCGCTGAGACCGACCAGCGGGGCGATGCGCGCGGGCGTCATCCCCTCTACTTCGCTGTACCAGAGGGCTTCCTGCCAGCGCGGCGGAAGCGAGCGGAACGCCGTCGCGGTGAGCGACCGGTCGATGGCGGCGAGCGGGTCATCCGTGCCGAGCTCGAGCTCTTCGAACTCCTCCGGGTCGAGCGCGACGGTGTTCGCAGACGACCGTCCCCACGACGCAGCGACGTTGCGCACCGTCGTGAACAGGTAGGGACGGAAGGCCGCGGTGGGCCCGTTGCCCGACTTCAGCGCGTTCAGAACACGGGTGTAGGCCTCAGAGACCAGGTCGTCCGGGTCGAAGGTGCTCGTCACAGACCGGGCGACGGCTGCCGCGGCCGAAGCGTGCCGACGGAACAGCGTCGCATAGGCAGCGGAGTCGCCCTTGCGCGTGAGCGTGATCAGCTCGGCATCACCGGCGCGCGACAGCCTGCGCTCGGCGGTGTGCGCTGACATTCGGGCTGCTTTCGATGCGGGGAGAAGGGATGACCGGGAACTCCGATTGTCCGTGAGTCGCCGCGCATCCGCAATTCCAACCGGGGGCTCCGGGTCGCCGATTCCCTGTCGCGAAACACTGATCGACCAAATAGACGAACGATTCTTAAAAGGCGCATCATGATCTGGTGGGGGCCACGTCTTCTTCAGTGGAACTGATCATCACCGCGTTTCATTCGGCTTTGGACGCGGTGACCCTGGCATGCCGCCCGAAGCGGCCAGGGGGTCGCGCGGATCGGATGGGGGCATCGTCCGCGCGGGCGTCGGGGCCCCGGGTGCACTGACATCCGGGCCCGGCGCCGCTTCTCGTGGTTCCTCAGGCGACGATGACGCGCACGCCGCCATCCTCGAACGCTGCACGTTGACGTGGAGTGATGCCGCTGTCCGTGATGAGCGTGTCGAACGCGCCGGGCTCGCCGACGGCGGCGAAGGCCCGGCGACCGATCTTGCTGGAGTCCGCGATCAGCACCGAACGGTCGGCCCTGCGCGCCATGAGCGCGTTCACCGCAGCCTCGTGCTCGTCGTGCACGGTGGGGCCGACGACGGGGTCGATGCCGTTGACGCCGACGAACGCGAAGTCGAGCGTGATCTGGCCGAGCACGGAGTCGGTGTAGGGCCCGACCAGCTCGTACGACCTGGCATGCACGACGCCTCCCGTCATGACCACCTTGATCTGCGGCCGCATCACGAGCTGCGCGGCGATGTTGATCGCGTTGGTCACCACGGTGAGCGTGGGGTTGGGGGAGGGCGTCGCGACATCCTGCCGTGCTCCGAGCACGGTCGCGACGGCGGTGCTCGTCGTGCCGCCGCACAGGCCGACCACCGAGCCCCGGGACACGAGCGCGCTCGCGGCCTGGGCGATCGCCTGCTTCTCGGCGGCGTGCTGCTCCTTCTTGTACCTGAGCGGAAGGTCGTACGCGACCGACTGGCCCGTCGCCCCTCCGCGGGTGCGGGCGAGCAGCTGCTGCGCCGCAAGAGCGTCGAGGTCCCTTCTGGCGGTCGCGGGCGAGACGCCGAGCCGCTCGACGATCACGTCGACCACGATCTGTCCCGTCTCAGCGAGCAGGTCGAGCACGACGCGCAGCCGCTCCGTGCGGTTCATCGCGTCACTCCGTCGGCGGCACCCGTTGGCCGGTCGGCCCTCGTGCTCGCGAACAGCCGGAGCAGCCGCTCGGACT
>JBQCJQ010000732.1:0-2262 GCA_051952615.1 Humibacter sp. | reverse complement strand
CGCGGTCGACCACGTGCCCGACTGCTCACTCGTCTCGTTCAGATGCCCGGAGCCATCCACGAAGAACACCTCGGGTCCCGAAGCCCCGTACACGGCAACCACGTCGGCGCCCTCGGCGGGCGTGCCGGGCAGCGTGGCGCTCACCCAGCCGGTGGAACCGAGGTAAGTCTCGGCGAGCGATCCGTCCTGCGCGCGGTAGTAGGCGTGCGGCGTCGTCGCGGAATTCACCTCCGGGTCGCTGTACGCGAGCGAGGCGATGGCCCCCGTGGATGCCGGGGTGCCGGCCGTCTGCAGCTGGAGCCAGCTGGCGCCATCCCACACATCCGCCGCGAGACCGCTGCTCGCCCGCACGAACCGGTAATACGACAGCGGATAGCTCGAGTACCACGTGTCGGTCGAGGGCACCGCGGCGACCGAGGCCGACGCCCCCACCACGTTGACGTTCTTCGTGATCGTCGTGATGGTGCCGAAGCTCGACGTCGCGGTCAGCGAGATGGTGTGCATGCCGGGCGTCGCGAACGTGTGCGTGACGTCCGCACCGTTGCTGTTGGTCGCGCGGCCGTCGCCGAACATCCAGTAGTACCCGGTCATCGAGCCGCCCTCTTCGGAGCCGCTGGCGTGGTACACGGCGTTCGTGCCGACGACAGCGGTGTCAGGTCCCGAGATGGATGCCTGGGGGTTCGCATGCTGCGCCGCCGTCGGCGGGGAGACCAGCGTCCACACCTCGCCCGAGCTCCACGTCTTGTGCGCGAAGGCGGTCAGGTCGAGGTTCACGTCGTGCTCCACCTTGACGTTGACGGAGCTGCTGAAGTCACCGTTCACCATGTCGACGGTGCCGTCAGGATGCACAGCGACCACGATCCCGACGTGGTCGGCATACCGCGCCGGCGTGATCGCACCGGCGTGGAAGAACACGACGGCGTCGCCCACGACAGGAGTGCCCGTGTTCGCGGCCGGCGTCTGGCCGTCATCCAACGCCCACTGCACGAAGCTGGACGCCGCCGCGTTGATCGTGTTCATGTCCTGCGTGATGCCGGCCTGCTGCCAGACCCACTTCACGAAGTCGGCGCACCAGTTCTCGTTCGAGTCGCGCACGTTGAACGTTGAATCGTTGCCGCAGCCGTTTGAGTTGGCCGAGAAGCCGGCCACCATCGTCGTGTAGGGGTTGCAGTTGAGGCCGCCGAAGCCCGTCACGACCGGGTTGTCGCCGTTGCCCACCTGGCTGAGTGCGACGCTCGCGATCTTCGCACCCAGCGCGTTGTCGCTCGACGGAGTGTCGGCGAACGCGGGCTGAGCCAGGGCGAACGAGGCGATCAGGGCTGCAGGCACCAGGGCTGCGAGCCAACGCCTGCGCCGTGGCGGCGGTGCGTCACCTGACTGCGAACCGAGACTTCTGCGATGTGCGTGTGCCATCTGTCATCCCTCTTCCTTGGGCATCCGGCCCCCCGATGAGCCGGAAAGTTCGCGTGCTACCCGTTCAGCAGCGCTTCGGCCACCGCACGGATGACCTCGCGCCCCTGCTCGGGCTCGAATCCCCGCGTGCAGACCGCCAGATATCGGCGAGATCCGGCGGGCCCGACGAACGCGACATCGTGCTCGATGCCGGGAACGTCGCCGGCCTTGGAGCCCCACGGCACGCCGTCCGGTACAACCGACCCGATCCGTGGATGCTCCTGCCTCTCGAGCACGTCCCGCATCCACTCCGCATTCGTCCGCGTCGTCATGCCGCTGCCGACGATTCGACGCATGATCGCCACCAGATCGGCCGGTGTCGTCTCGTTGGTGAGCCCTGCCCCCTCGGCACGGGAATCGCCGATCCGCCGCTCCATGCGCGTCGCCCCCGCGCCGCACAGCCGGAACGCCTCGGCGATCCGCTGCGGCCCGAGCCGGTCGAAGAGCACGTTCGTGGCCTCGTTCGACGAGCGCACGATCATCATCGAGGCGAGGTCGCGGATCGTCGCCCGCTCACCGTCGCCGGGGAACAGCGGGTCGCTGTCGTCCGGAACGAGGCGGAAGGCACCGGCACACTTGAACTCGCGGCGGCACTCGAGCTGGTCATCCAGGCTCAGCTCCCCGCGTTCGGACGCGATGACGGCAGCGTGCATCACCCCGAGCTTCACCGTGGATGCCGCGTAGAAGACCGCACGCGCGTTACGGGATGCAAGCACTCGACCCTGCTCATCGGTCAGGGCGTAAGCGACGACGGGCACCTATCTCCTACCTGTCTCCGCGAAGCCGAGCAAGGCTCTCGCGGCTGGTCTT
>JBQCJQ010000731.1:0-2017 GCA_051952615.1 Humibacter sp. | reverse complement strand
CATCCGCAGTGCTCTCTGCCGCCCGATGACCTGCGGAAGGCGCACGATGCCGCCCCCGCTCGCCAGAATGCCGCGTGTGGCCTCGGGCAGGGCGAACCGGGCGCCGGTCGCGGCGATGGCGATGTCGCAACTCAACACGAGTTCCAGCCCACCGCCGTAGGCGATGCCGTTTACCGCGGCGATCGACAAGGTGGAGCGACGCCGTTCGAGCAGATCGTGGGCGAATCGCTCCCGCTCACCGATCGTCTCGTCGGCAGAGACCCGCTCCTTGAGGTCGCCGCCGGCGCTGAACGCGCGCCCCGCACCGGTCAGGATGACCGCTCGCACATCGGGGTCGGCATCCGCTTCGAAGAATCGGGTGATGAGCGCGTGTCCCAGCCGGCGGGAGATCGCGTTGAGCGATCCGGGTCGGTTCAGTGTCAGGATCCGGACCGGTCCCGCATCCTCGACGAGGAGGACCGCATCCGCGTTCCCAGGGGTGCCGTGTCCGGCCGTTCCCTCCGGGATCGCCGGCGCGGGATCGGGACTCACGCTGTGATCCGCAGATCGTCGAACGGCTTGCCGGCGACGTACGGGCCGAACACCAGGAGGAGCGAGCCGGGCGTCGCCAGCGTCACACCGCTGCCGAGCTTCGACCTGTCCGGCTGCGACTCGAGCTGTGCGATAGAGACCAGTCGCATGCGTGCGGCAGGATCGGCGGGGTCCTGGATGGTCAGCTGGAACGCGTCATCTTCGGGCTCGATCCACGGCTCGACGACGGGGAATGTCAAGGCACCCTCGTAGCCGGTGAGGACGACAGACCCACTGAATCGCAGGACGCCGTCATCGCTCCGCCCTGCCGAGGGGAACCGGAAGCCGTCGGGCGACGACTCTGCTCCGTCGACCAGCGTCACCTCGCCGTCCTCGAGCCCGTCGACGTACTCGACCAGTGAGCGCCGGATCGGCCATTCCAGTGAAGCCACGGTTGCGTCCTCCTCGAAGCGGGGCGGCAGAGCGCCGCCGTTCAGGAGTATAGATGATCAAAGATCAATTTATCCCGCGCTGAGAGGGTCAGTCGCGCCTCGACAGGAGTCGCTCGTAGAGTCCGTCAGCAAGGGCCCCGATCGCGCTCAGGGTCGCGTCTACATCGGCAGCGTCCCAGGAGGCCATCGCGCGACCGATCGGTCCCAGTTCCTGCGCCTCGGTGATCTGCAGCACGTGCCGGCCCGCGACGGTCGCGGTGGTCACCGTCCCGCGTCCGTCTGCCGGGTCCGTGGAGCGGACGACCAGCGAGTCTTCCGCGAGCCTGATGATGTGACGGCTCACCGACGAGGGGTCGATGTGCGTGCGTGCCGCGATATCGCCGATGTCCATGGGCGGGGAGCCGGCACAGACCCGCAGCAGGAACAGCGACTGCGGGCTCAGACGCGTCCCCGTGCTCTGGATGAGCGCTCGTGCATAGGACGGGTGGTAGACGATGGGCGCCGCCCACTGGGCGAACGCGACCAGCACCGACACGTCACGCGCGCCGGCGGTGGGCAGCGCTCCGGCGTCCAGGCCGCGCAACTCCGGCTGCCGGGCCAGGTCGGCGTGCAGGCGCGGAACTCCCGTCCAGAGCGCCTCACGGGCTGTTGCGTCCAACGGCTCGATTGCTGCCTCGTAGTCGGCCGGCCACCGGTGTCCCCATCGGCTGCGCACGTCGCGTCCTGCGGCCGTGAGCGTGAGGACGGCGGAGCGCCCGTCGTGCGCAGCGGGCGCACGGGTCACGAGCCCCAGAGCCTCGAGCCGCGTGGCCTGCCTGCTGGCTCGCGCAAGGCTCACGCCGGTCGCCGTCGCGAAGCGGGAGATCGTGAGGAGGGGCTCGCGTTCTATGACCACCAGCGCCGCGTTGTCGAGCGGTGTGAGCGGCAGGCCCGTCTCGTCCGCGACACGATCACGCACGGCGGTGCTGCGCGCTCGGAGCTCGAGGATGCGGAAGTAATCCAGGACGGGATGCCGGAGTTGCGAACGCACGTGATCACATTACCTGCGGCTTGCA
>JBQCJQ010000730.1:0-3215 GCA_051952615.1 Humibacter sp. | reverse complement strand
GAGATCCAACTCAAGCGAGTCCGTCGTGCCGGCCGACCGGGGCATGCTCACCGCAAAGTGATAACGCGACGAGAACAGGTCGCTGGAATGTTGGATTGCAAGCCGCACGCTCCGCTGCCCTGCGTCGCCCCCGACACCCTCCGCGCGCCGCGACGATCTCGCGACGCCATCCCAGGCTTGGAACTCAACCAGCGCGATATCGACGACGCGCTCGCGAGCTCCACTGCGCTGCCACAGACCACGAAGGTTGGCGGATGCCGGCGACGGAGTCTGCCCGATCCACTGGTCGAGCGCAGCATCCATGTCGTACTGCGACACTGGCGACCCTGGAAAGAGGCCCATGTCTTCGAACATCCGCCTGAGTTGGCGCCGTTCGGTCTCACGGACTAGCGCTTGCGATATCGGCAGACCGATGTACCTCTGGCTTAGGGCGTAGGCGCTCGGCATGCCGCGGTCGCCGTCCATCATCTCGAGCCAGGCGGCGAGACACTCCCAGTACCATTCGCTGACCTTGTAGAAGTCGTTCAGAAAGCGCCCGTGGTCCGATTCCGGGATGTCCAGGAGCTTGTACAGCCGCGGGTAGTACGCATTGTCACCCATCGCTTCGTCAGCGACGCCCATCTGCTCCGCTGCGAGCGTGAACACGGCGAGAAGCACGATGATCGGTGGGGGAGGGAGTGAACCATCGTCAAGTTGGGCTCCCTTATTGACGCGTCGCGCCCACCGGGACAGTCGCTCGCTGAACGCGTGGAACATGGCCGTTCCAGGTTGGCGAATGGCGAGCATTGCGCGGACGGCCGCCTTCATCTCGTCGACGACCTCATCGATTCCGATGTCCACGGTCTCGGCAACGACATTCAACGCTTCGTCATCGAGGTCGAGATAGACGGGGTCACCCGCACGTGCGGTAGTGAAGTACGCGTTCGCAAAGGCGCTGTTCAGTTCCGTACACCGAGCCAATGAATCAGTACCTGAGAGTGCCACCGTCTGTTCTCCCCACCGCACCCCGTCGCGCGGATCTACCTTGCCGTCGCCCCACGCGTCGGCCCAAAACTCCTGGCTGATTAGTTCTTACCAGTCGTCGAGGTCATTTCAGTACGTCCACTCCCAGCCCGTGGGGCTTCCACCCATCGCAAGCACGATGACTCCATCCGTCGCCGCGACGTCGAGCACGATCCAGCCCGACACACTCTGGCCGGGCCCGATCTGCGCGGGCAGCTGCTGCCCGCTGTCGAGGCACGACCACGCGTTGCCGACGGGATCGTTGAGCCGCTTGCCGTCGGCGTCGTAGGCCTGCCAGTCGTACTGCGTGAACGAAATCCATGGGAACTCCTCCTGCGCCAGTTCCGGAGTCGTCTCGACGTTGAGGTGAACACCGAGGTAGTGGCCGTTCGCCGGCGCATCCGCGAAGCCGCTGGTGCACTCGGGGTCGAGCACGATGTCGGTGACGGCGAAACGCGAGGTGATCACGTCGCTCGCGAGCGACGAGGTGCCCGCCAGCTGACCGATCTCTTTGACGAGGTTGCCGCGCGTGCTCTTCGTCGACTCGCCGAACTCCGACGCGGCGGCCGTCTCGGTCGGTTCGGGCGTCGGCTCTGCAGACGCGACCGGCGCAGTGTCAGGCGTCTTGCCCGAATCCGCGGGTGGTGCCGATGAGCACGCCGACAGGGCGAAGACGAGAGCGATGGATGCCGCAGCCACAGGCGCGAAGCGGTTCATGATGTTCTCCAAACAGTGCAACGACTGACCGGCAGGCGGGAATGGCCCCCAGACGTTTCCCGCCTGCCGTGGCGACGGATGCCGCCGAACCGATCGTGCTCGCCCAGCCTGACGCGTGCGGCGATCACACCTGATAACCCCCGTTATCGGTGTTGCGCTTCTCGCCGCCGAGACCACTCGCTACGGTTGCCTTATGTCACCCACGCCGTCGCTCCTCATCGACCTGACCGGCGTCGCCCGGCTGGCCGAGGTGCAGCGCCCGGTGGTGTCGATGTGGCGCTCGCGCTTTCGCGTGGCGGCCGACCCGTTCCCGTCAGCAGTGCACGAGCAGAGCGGGCGCCCCTACTTCGACGCGATGTCGGTCGCGCAGTGGCTGGCTCGCACAGACCACGGCAACAACCCGGATGCCGTCGCCGACGCAGCAGCATCCGCCGCTCCGCGCGATTTCGACATTGCCGACTCGCAACACGTTGCGTGCGTGGATGCGCTGCTCACGCTCAGCGGGGTCGCCGACGAAGCGATCGGCGATGCTGACCCTGCCAGCCTGCGGCGCCTGGCCGAGGCATCCGATCCCGACGATTCCTGCCTCGCGGCCGAGATCGCGTCGGCCCCACCGTCCTGGGTCGAGTGGGCGAGTCTGCTGGCCGACGCCGCCTATTCGCCGCTGGCGGCCTCGCGCCTTCTCGAACGCCGCCACACCGCGACGAGGTCTGCGCACGGATCGGCCGGCCCACTCTCGCCTCAGCTCGAAGACCTTCTCGGTGACATGACCCACGGGCTCGCATCATCGACCCACGCTGAACTCGTCGTGAACGAAGGCGTCTCCCCTTCGCTCGCCTCCAAGCTGAGCGCCCGCATCGACGAAGACGCCGAACTCGCAGTTCCCGCCACGTCCGAAGGGCGTGCGATTCGCCGCCGCCGGCTGCTTGAAGGCATGCCAGTGCCAGCGACCCGCCCTCCCGTCGCCGACACGCTCTTCATCGCACGGTTTCCGACGAGCGCCGCCCGGATCGCCGCTGAGATTCTGCGCGCCATCGATGATCTCGCGCTCGAAATGAGAGACGCCGACCGCGCGATCGTGCTCGCGCCGGCGAGCGTGCTGACGGAATCACTCTCTGCCGCCGACGTCCTCGCGCGCACCGACGTCATGCGTTCGGGACGAGTTCGCGCGGTCATCAAGCTACCCGCCGGGCTGGTCACCTCGGCGCCCCGGGAGGCGCTCGCGCTGTGGGTGCTGGGACGAGAGACCGGCGGCGTTCCGATCGCCGACCGCTTCACCGCGGTGGCCGACCTGACCGCGTCGACACTGACTTCTGCAACCAGAGCCGACGTGACGAGCGACGTCCTCGCCGCAATGGGCAGCGCGAGCGACGTCAGAGCACACGCCTTCCGCTTTGCCCGACTCGTCCGCACGACATCTCTGCTCGCCTCGGCTGGCAGCCTCGTCGGCGGATCCATGAGAACAGCGGCCGCCCCGCCCCGGCGCGATCTCCCCG
>JBQCJQ010000729.1:0-2511 GCA_051952615.1 Humibacter sp. | reverse complement strand
CTGCCTTCACATCTTCGTTGATGCGTCCCTGCGGATGTAGGGACGTGGGTGCCGGAGTTTGGCGGTCCGGCGGTTTGCAACGAATGTTGCAGTTTCTTCCGGGCGTCCGGAAGTCAGAGCTGGGTCGGTGGGATCGTGACGTGGATGACCTGGTGGTCGGCCACCTTGACCTGACAGGAGAGTCGCGAGCAGTCCAGGCGGTCCGCCGCGGTGGTGTCGAGCATGTCGTCCTCGAAGTCCGCGAGCGGACCGCAGTCGTCGAGGTCAGCCTCGTCGACGTAGACGTGACACGTGGCGCACGACAGCGTGCCCCCGCACTGCGCGAGGATGCCGCGGACGCCGTTCTTCGTCGCCAGCTGCATCACCGACTGGCCCGGCTCGGCCTCCAACTCCCGCACCGTGCCATCCGGCTGCGTGTAGACGACGCTTCCCATCCGATTCCCTTCCCAGCAGTCCCTACCAGGCCACGGGGAGATCCGTGACCGGAATGGTGAGCACGTGCATGTTGCGCACGATCTCGCCGTTCAGCCGGAGCGTCGGCAGACGACGGAACAGCTCCGCGATGCCCACCTGCATCTCCATGCGCGCCAGGGGTGCCCCCAGGCAGCTGTGGATGCCGTAGCTCAGCATCATCTGCGCACTGTCGTCTCGAAGAATATCAAATATCTGCGAGTCCTTGAAGGCGGCCGGATCGTGGTTCACGCTGGCAGGGTCGACGTAGACCGCCTCGCCCGCCTTGACGAGGACGCCGTCGAGCTCGTCGTCTTCCGTGGCCACCATGGGCACGGTGCCCATGCCGCCCGCCATCGGCGAGCCGACCTCGAACATCGCGTGACGCAGGATCTCCTCGACAGCGGGGCCGATCCGACCGTCGAGGTCTTCGAGCAGCCGCTCACGCTGGTCGTCGTTGCGCAGCAGCGCCGAGACGCCAGCCGCCAGGAACCCTGCGGTGTTGTCGAACCCGGCGACCAGCAGGATCATCGCGATCGGCATAATCTCGGCGTCGGTGAGCGTGTCATCCTTGTCGCGCGCGTTCGCCAGCGACGACAACAGGTCCTCGCGCGGCTCCTCCCGGCGGGCGGCGATCAGCTCGAGCAGGTAGGAGTAGAGCTCCATCCCGTTCATCATCACCTCCTCTTCGGGGGTGTCCAGCGACAGCACCGTCGTCGCCCACTTGATGAACTTCGGCTGGTCCTCGACAGGGACTCCGATGAACTCGCTGAGCACCCGGATCGGCAGCGGCGTCGCGTACTCCTCCGCCAGATTCGCCGTGTCGCCGTTGGCGATCATCTCGTCGATCAGTTGGTTCGCGATCTCGGTCGTGCGCTCTCGGAGCGCCTGCACTCGACGCGGCGAGATCGCGACCTGGACGAGGCGACGCAGCTTCTTGTGCTCGTCGCCGTCTGCGAACTGCAGGGTGTCGAGGAGGAACTCCGGGAACTCGAAGGCCGCCGGCACGATGCGCTCACGCCGGGCGAACGGGCCTCGCACGAAGCGCGGGTCGGTCAGAACCTGCTGCGCGACCTCGTATCGATGGATGGCCCACGCCTCGTCGCCGTACTGCATGCTCACGCGCGTGAGAGGGCGGTCGACAGCGATGCGCTGCTGGTGCGCAACAGCTTCGGGGGCGGGCCGGAGGTCGAAGGGATAGGTGGTCTGGCTGTCAGACATCGGTGTCCTCGTGTCTTGTGTGGATGGTGCGGACGGCGTGTGCCACGGTCACTCGGGGATCTCGACAAGCTGCGGGAAGTTCAGCTCGAGGTCCATGATCTGGTCGATCTGCGCAGCGACATCCTCGACGGTCTGGTCCTGCTGCACGATGCCCATCGCCTGCGTGAACACCTGGCGCGCGACCGATCCGCCAGCCGTGAAGATGATCTCCCCGGTGATGTCCTGTGCGTCGGGGTGCGCGAGGTAGGCCACCACGGGTGAGATCTGCTCGGGGAGCACCGCCTCCTTCATCCATTCGATGACGTCTTCGGGGATCGACCCGCTCGTCGCGTCGAGCATGCGCGTCGCCGCACCAGGCGAGATCGCGTTCGACGTGATGCCGAACGGCGCTCCCTCGATCGCGAGCGTGCGCGTCAGCGACACGAGCGCGCCCTTGGAGCCGCCGTAGGCAACCAGTCCCGCGACGCCCAGGAAGGCGGGCGAGATCGTGTTGATGACACGACCGGACCCCGACCTCTTCAGGTGCTCCCACGCCGCCTGCGTCACCAGGAACGGTCCGAAGTAGTGGACATCGAGGTACTTCTGCAGATCCTCGGTGGTCGTGTCCTCGAACGACGCCTGCGCGACGATGCCTGCGTTGTTGATGACGACGTCGACGCCGCCGAACGCGTCCAGCGCGGCATCGACGATCGCCCGGGCCCCCTGGGCGCTCGTGACGTCGGCGCGCACGGCGACGGCCGAACCGCCGGCATCAGTGATCTCCTTCACGACGTCGGCGGCCGGGTCATCGCCCACCACGCCCCCGTCGATTCCGGATCCGATATCGGCGACGACGACGTT
>JBQCJQ010000728.1:0-2574 GCA_051952615.1 Humibacter sp. | reverse complement strand
ACCCCTCGTAAGTCTGCGGATTTTCGACTTCGCTGACACGCGCAACAGGATCCCCAGCGAGCACACGGCTCATAATCGTGGTGTCGCGGGTTCACGTCCCGCTCCCGCTACGTTCGAGAAAAGCCCCGCATCAGCGGGGCTTTTCTCGTATGTGCCGTGAGCGGGCGGGAAACGCGACGCGCGGGTGGGCCCACGGAGCAATTGCAGTTCTTCAGACACAGCTGTGCCCCGCATTCCGACCGGAAGGTGGGGGCACAGTGCTGCTTCAGCGGAGGTCCGTCTCAGCTGATCCTGCCGGCGTAGCGGTGGGTGATGCCGCGGGATAGGTCGGGCGTGGTGACGATCACGTCGTAGTAGCCGTTGGCGTCAGCGGGCCACTTGATGACGGTCGACTTGGCCTGGCCGACAAAGACCGACTGAGCCAAGCCGGCGAAGTCGTTGGGGGTCACGGTGAACCGCACCTGCTTCAGGCCCGCGTTGCTCAGCGTCAGCTGCACGAAGCGGTTGCTGCCGTGGCTCACCAGCTCGGCATCCACCGACGGGATCGAGTCGACGGTGCTCCCTGCCGGTGCCAGCGCACCTGCGAAGGAACGGATGAACCGGTCGGGGCCGTAGAACGAGAAGGCATAATTGCCGTCCGTCGTCGTGGTGTCCCAGGTGTAGGTCTTGGCGCCGTCGTTGCGGACCGTGAGCGGCAGGGCGTTCTGGCCGATACCGACGTTCTCCGCCCCGACGAGCGAGGAAAGGTACTGGTCGGCGAGGCCGATGAGGCTGATCGCCTTGCCGCTCGGGCCGCCGTCCAGAGTGAACCGGGCGGTCACCGTACCGGCAGCGCGGTCCTCGACGAGGACGCCGTGCGGCTGGAACGACAGCGGGCGCACCTTGGGCACACCGGTGAAACTCTGGGTCGGCAGCTT
The DNA here is from genome assembly GCA_051952615.1 of Humibacter sp. Classification (GTDB taxonomy): domain Bacteria; phylum Actinomycetota; class Actinomycetes; order Actinomycetales; family Microbacteriaceae; genus Humibacter. The sequence goes on along the minus strand of JBQCJQ010000728.1, from coordinate 1,657 downwards.
CTGGGCGCCGACGGCCGGCTCGGGCACCGCCGGGAAGGTGGTGTCGGCGACGACCGCGGCGTGGAGCAGATCGCGGCTCGGCAGGGACGGGAACGAGTTGTCGAAGCTCGAGAAATCGATCGCGGCGAGCATGTCGCCCGAGATGCTGCGCCGCCAGTCGCTGATGTTCTCGCAGATGGCAGGCTTCCCCAGCGACTTCGTCCATTCCTCGATGAGCTTGATCGTCGAGGTGTGGTCGAAGACCTCGGAGCAGACCCAGCCGCCGCGCGTCCACGGGGAGATCATGGTCAGCGGGATGCGACCGCCGAAGCCGGGCAGGAGGCCGGGTGCGCGTTCGCCGTCGGTGCCCACCTCCGGAATCGGTGGGACGACATGGTCGAAGAAGCCACCCTGACCGACCCGGTTAGCACCGTTCGGCTCGTCGAAGTTGATGATGATCAGCGTCGAGTCCCACAGGTCCGGGTTCTCGTGCACGGCCTGGATGATCCGGTCGCAGTACATCGCGCCGTGGTTCGGTGCGCTGTTCGGGTGCTCCATCCAGGCGAACGGCGACGTCACCCACGACACCTGCGGCAGGGTGCCCGCGGCACAGTCGGCGATGAAGTCCTTCAGGTCCCAGTCAAGCGACGTGACGTCGTTGCCGACGTTCGCCGGCACCGGGGCATCGGGGCCAAGCACGCCGCCGCGGTAGAGGAGGCCGCCGGGCTGCTTGTCCTGAGCCGAAGCGTTCGCCGGATTGAAGGCGGCGAAGCCGTGGAGCATGTTGTCGCCGGAGTTCTCGAACCAGCCGCCGCCGATGTCAGGGTTGTTGTTCAGGTACATGTTCCAGCTGATGCCGGCATCCTGCAGGACCTCCGGGTAGGTCTTCCACTGGAACGAATAGCTGTTGCGGTCGTTGTTGTTGATCCGCGGGCCGCCGCCGAGCTTGCCCTGCGGATCGTTGGTGCCCGACCAGAACACGATCCGGTTCGGGTCGGTGCTCGTGTTCAGCGCGCAGAAGTAGTGGTCCGCGACCGTGTAGGCCTTCGCGATCGCCTGGTGCCACGGGATGTCCGCCGCCTCGTAGTACCACATGCGGTTCGCGGCGTTCTGCGCGTTGTACTTGGTGGCGTCGGCCCGGTAGGGGAGCGTGTAGCCCTCCGCGCGGCTGCTCGGGTCGTGATAGATCGACTGGCCGTTCTGCCAGGTCAGCACCTGCTTGTCGCTGAAGCCGCGGACGCCCGCCAGGTCGAGAGTGCCGAAGTAGTGGTCGAAGGACCGGTTCTCCTGCATCACGATGACGATGTGCTTGAGGTCCTTGATGGTGCCTGTGCGATGCGTTGTCGTGCTGGTCGCGGGTGTGGCCGCGTTGGCGGCCTGCGCCGCGATCACCCCGGAGGCCGCAGCGACCGCCCCGACGGCGCCGATGCCGGCGGCCTGCAGCAGGTGGCGGCGGGTGACTCGGCTGTTGCTCTGTTGTTCGGATTCTTGGTTCGACATGGTGATGTGCTCCTGTTCCATGCGTGTTCCTGAGGATGTGGGGTTTTCGGAGGTCATCGAGCGGTCAGCTGGAACTCGGTGAGGGCGGCGGCGTGGTCACTGGGCCAGGCGTTTGCTGTGGGGTCCGTGGCCGAGGGCCGGCCCGTGTAGTAGGTCTCGGCACCCAGCAGGTTGAGCG
>JBQCJQ010000727.1:0-3243 GCA_051952615.1 Humibacter sp. | reverse complement strand
GGACGGCCGGCTGACGTGCTCACATCTCGGCGGTCGGACGCCCCGACCGGCGGCGGGAACGACGCAGAATCGACCGGTGGGAACGCAGGAGAATCGACCCGGGGCGCGGACGCTTGCACCGGCGCGGCGAACGTCGGCGCCTGGGCCGGTGGGGCGAATGTCGTCGCCTGGACCGGAGGGGCGAGCGTCGGCGCCTGCACCGGTGCTGCATACGCCGAAATGGGTTCCGCCGTGACGGCCGGCTCGCTCACGGACCCATCCGGATGCACCGCAAGGGGCCACTGCTGCCCGCCCTCGAAGATGGTGGCCTCGATCGGCTGGCCGTACGACGCGGCGCGCAGCCGAACGGATTCGACGACGCGGTCGCGCAGGGCCTCGCTCGAGGCGGCCATGACCTGCTCGGTGTCTCCGTCGAACTCCACTTCCGCCGCGGTCTCCGATTTGAGCACGATTCGAGCGTGCGGCAGCTGGGTTGCTGAAGAATCCAACATTCCTCTACGTCCTTTCCGGCACGAACGTGACACGAACATCTGCGCACGCTGAACGCCGTCCCCCACCTTGCAGCGTACTGGCCTTGAGCGTTGTGTGGTCATCGAACCCAACCCGCCCGGCAGGTGGGAAACCTCCGCGAGTCGCCACCGGATCGCGCGAACCCGACCTACCGTGACCCCATGAGCGACGAATTCGACGCAACCCCCGAGCAGCTCCTTGCTGCGCTGGATGCCAGCGAGCTCGTCGAACGCGTGTCGGTACTCACCGACAGACAACGCGGCGACCTGCTGGAACGCATGGCGCTTCTCGTCGGGGCCAACCATGCGGTGACCGTTGAGGAGTTCAGAAGCGAGCTGGGCGACATCCTCGATTCCGGCCCGACATTCCATGCCGTGCTGCACGGCGGACGGTTCGACGGCCAGGTGATGGAGCTCGACCCTGCCGAGTTCGACGCGAGCGTGATCTGCGCGGCGGTCGAGGGAGAGGATGCCGCTGTGCGGGCATCCGAGGAGTTCAACTGCGTCTATCGGATCAGTGAGGGTTCGCCGGCGCCGGGCTCAACCGTGCACTACCGGTTCGACGGACTCATCGACGCGCACAGCCCGTCACTGGAGCAGCCCGGCAGCTGACGATTCGGATCGCGGCGTCAGCCGGTGATCTTCATCAGCGCGACGTGGTCGCCGTCGACGGTGAAAGTGAATGTGCTTGGGCCGTTGAACCCGTCGCCGCCCACCTGAGCGTCCACCGCCGTCGAGTTGCCGTGGACCCGGAAGCGCAGGTCGGTGAGAGTGACGTTCACCCCGAGGAACTCCGAGTCGCTCCAGCCGCGGATTGCGTCGGGGCCGGTGAAGACGCGTCCCCAGTCATCCACGGTGCCGCGCTCTCCGAAGCACGCGAGGAACGCGTCGATGTCGTGGGCGTTCGCCGCATCGACGGCCGCGCGTACGACCGCGGGAACGTCGTGCGGGTTGTTGTCCGTCATCTTTACTCCCTGTTGTCCCGTCGGGTGTCGCGTCGGTGGCTGGGCCCCCTTGTTGGGCGTTTGCCTCACTGTCGGCCGCGCGGGGCATTGATAGCCGAGCGTTGACATTAGGGTAGACCGATGGAATCGTCCCCGAACGCGAGTCGAGCGAACCCACCCGACCCTCGGGGATCGGGTTCGCGCACGCCGATCGAGCCCGCGGCGTCGACCGCGGAGCTCTCTGCGGCGGCCGCTTCGGAGCCGGTGAGGGTTCGGCCGCGCAACCGCGGTCAAGAGCGGCAGGCGATCGCGCGTCACGGTCGGTTGAAGCGTCATCCGTGGGGCACGTTCGGCAAGGTCGTCGCATCTGTCGCCGCCGTCGCCGTGGTGAGCGTTCTCGGCATCGGTGCTGTGGCCGCGGTGAACCTGGTGAGCGATGCGAAGCCGACCGTTCAGCTGGTGGGACAGGATGGCTCGACATCCGCGCCCATTCCCGACATCGGGGCGATCAACGGTGGAGTGAACATCCTCATCGCTGCCTCCGACACCCGCACCGGACAGGGCAACGCGTGGGGCACCACGGACGACAGCTCCGGTGCCGGCCTCAACGACGTCACGATGCTGGTGCACCTGTCGCAGAACCACAAGAATGCGGTCGTCGTGAGCTTTCCGCGCGACATGATGACGGCCATCCCCGAGTGCCCTGACGGCAACGGCGGATGGAACAGCGCCATGTCGTTCCAGCCCATCAACACGACGCTCTCCGACGGCGGTCTCGCCTGCACGGTGCTCACGGTGGAGCAGATCACCGGGCTCAAGATCCCGTTCGCGGCACTCGTCGACTTCAACGGCGTCGTCGCGATGTCGAACGCGGTCGGCGGCGTGCCGGTGTGCATCGCCGACGGGGGCATCCATGACGTGCACACCGACCTCGACCTGCCCGAGGGTAACGTCACGCTGCAGGGCAAGGAGGCTGCCGAGTTCCTCCGCACCCGCTACGGCGTCGGCGACGGGTCGGACCTCGGCCGCATCAGCAACACCCAGGTGTTCCTGTCCTCGCTCGTGCGCACCGTGCTCACACCGAAGACCCTGACCAATCCCGTGAAGGTGTGGAGCCTCGCGAAGGCGACGCTGGCCAACGTGCAGCCGTCCGACACGCTCACGCTGACCACGCTGTACCAGATGGCGATGGCGGCCAAGGACCTCACCTACGACAACATCGTGTTCGTGCAGTATCCGGTGGGCGACGATGCCGACTATCCCGGCAAGGTCGTCGCGGACCAGCAATCGGCCGACGCGCTGATGAGTGCCGTGAAGGATGACCAGCCGATCCAGCTCTCGGGGGGCACGGGCGTCGGCGCGGTCGCCCCCACCGCGGCGCCCACGCCGCCGCCGGCAGCGGACTCGAACGCGTCGAGCGGATCGGGCGGTTCCGGTGGTTCCGGAAGCTCGGGTGGATCCGGCGGCACGGGCTCGACGGCGGCTCCTTCGTCATCCGCCGCTCCCACGAGCGTGCTGCCCGAGGACGTCAAGGGTCAGACTGCCGCCACCCAGACTTGCTCGAAGGGTAACAACTGATTGAGGCGAGAGCGAAGCGAGCTCGCTCGCTTTGCCGAGCCGATTGAAAGTTGTCGAGCGGCGTAGCCGCGAACACAACTAGACAGCCCGGCGACGGCATCCCGTGCCGTAGCGTGGGGTGATGCCCGTCCTGTTGCAGCTCGACTCCTCGATCGATCCGACGACCTCCGTCTCGCGCGCCCTCACCGCGCGATTCGCCGACGGATGGCGCG
>JBQCJQ010000726.1:0-2180 GCA_051952615.1 Humibacter sp. | reverse complement strand
CCAGCTCGACCGCCTGCCGGGCCAGGTCCGGATCACCGCTGGTGTTGAGGATGCCGTCGTCCTGCGCCATGCAGTCGAGACTATTCGGCCGATCCGCCTGTGGCACGGGTGAATGCGGCGCGCGGGGGGATCGGCCTGTGAGGCCGTACACCTTCGTGCACAGCAGTTGCCGGCTTCCGAGCTGGTCGTCATGCCTGGGCGTCAGGCTCGCCGACAAGCGTGAACTCGAGGTCGGGGAAGCGCGTGAAGCCCTTGTCTCCCGTCATGAGCGACAGCTGCCTCGAGACGCAGTGGCCGGCGATCAGAGCGTCCTTGTGCCGGATGGCCGTGCTCGGCACCGCCGTGAGCCTGCCGTAGCCGTCGGATGCCGACCGGTCGAAGTCGACCCAGAAGCCCGGAATCGAATCGAGCAGCCGAAGCAGTTCCCTGCGCGTTGCCGCCTGACGCCGCTTGGCCGGGTCGGCCTCGTAGGCGTAAAGGCCCCTCGCGAGCTCCGCGCGGCAGATCATCGACGAACAGTAGTTCTCGATCTCCCCGATGATGTCCGCGGGAAGGCCCGCGATGAGCACGCTCGTGTCGATCATCGCCTTCATCGCGCTGGATCGATCAGCTCGGCATCCCGTGAGGCACTCAGTTCGGCGAGTTCCGCAGCGACATCCTCGGGATCCGCGGTTCTCGACAGCAGTGCAAGCTGCGCCTTCACTTCGTCGAGTCCGCCGCTCGCGCGTGGCGCGCCATCGAGCGGAACAAACGCTGCACGGCGACGACCGTGGTTCGTGATCACCGCTCCGCTCACCAGATATGCAGAAGGATTCACCTTGAAGGCGCTGATGGACACCTCTGGCAGGTTCTCAATCCGGTCTTGATCCATGGCTTTCAGCTCTCTTTTTTGCGTTCAGAGCCATAATATCAAGAACAGCACTAAATTTCGGATTTCGTCTCCAGTTCGGTTGCGCCTCACGCGGCGGGCGCACGCACGGAGCGTCGCACGGCGGCGACACCGATCGCGACGACGACCGACAGGATCATCAGGCCGATGCCGAGCATCCGCCAGCCGGGCACGGTGGCGAGGATGCCCGCGCTCAGCGCTCCGACCACGTTGAAGCCGTTCGTGATGACCTCGGCGATGGGCTGTACACGGCCGCGCTCGCCCGTCCGGTAGGCATCCGTGATCATGGCGCTGCCCCCGCTGTACGCCAGGTTCCAGCCGACGCCGACGGCGAACATCGCCGTGAGAAAAGCCCACTCCGCGGTGCTGCACGCGGCAGCAGCGCCGGCCAGGATGACGAGAATCGCGCCCGCCACCGCGATCGACCGCTCGCCGAAGCGCCCGATGAACCGCGCGATCACGAATCCGGGCGCGAACATGCCGATCATGTGCAGCTGCACGGCGAAGGCCGCCTCGGCTTCGCTATGCCCCATCGCCATGCCCGCGATGGGTCCGGCCGTCATCATCGACGTCATCGAGAACGCCGCGAACGAGGTCGCCGCGACGCCCGCGAGCAGCACGGGCTGGCGCCACAGCGTGCGTCGTGTCCGCGGAGCGGGCTCGGGCCGCCGTGCCGACTCATCCGCACTGCCACCGGAAGGCGAGGCCGTGTCTCCGGCGATCCCGTGCCTCGCCAGTTCGCGCGGGAGGAAGGCATTCCACGCCGCGGCGAGCGCTCCGAAGAGCGCGACCAGCAGATAGCTCGCGACGAACGCCACCGGCAGCAGACCCGACACCCAGGTCGCGAGGAAGGGACCGAGCAGCGCCGCGATCAGGCCGCCGGCCAGCACAGTGGTGACGGCGCGGGCGCGCTGGGTGCCCGCGGCGTCAGCAGCGGCGTAGCGGTAGTAGCCGGCGCCTGCGGAGTAGACCCCGATCAGACCTGTGCCGAGGCAGAACATCCAGAACAGGTCGAGCTGAACGGCGACGGCGGAGACGATGCCTGCGACGACAGCGACGCAGGCGACGGCCGTGAACACCGCGCGGTACCCGATGCGGCCGATGAAGCGCGAGATGAGAAAGGTCGAGGCGACGGCCGCGATCGGGATGAGGCTGTACGGCAGGGTCGCCAGCGCGGTGGACGGCGCGAGGCGCGCACCGACGATGCCGGTGAGGGTGAGGTCGACGGAGCTGCCGAAGATGTAGAGCGCCTGCGCCGGTGCGAGCCGACGGGCGACACGGAGGTGCGGTG
>JBQCJQ010000725.1:0-2781 GCA_051952615.1 Humibacter sp. | reverse complement strand
AGGGCGGAGCCCTCCTTGCCGAGCATGAGCGCCAGCACGAGGGCGCGCGCCCGCTCAGGATCGCTGACCGGCAACCCGTGCACCTCGGCGATCGACTGGGCGAAGAGGGCGGTCGCCTCCAGAAATGCCGCCGTCTCGACGGCAGACAGGGCGAGCGTCGTGATCGTGCCGACGGCGGGGATCACCGCGGTCGCACCCACTGCCGCACCACTCGCTGTGATGGCCAGAAGGTATCGCCGGCCGACGAGGTACGCGACGTCGTCGGGTGAGGCATCCGGGTACTTGCGACGGATGCCCCGAAGATGCGCCAGCACTGCGGGTCGTTGCACCGAGAGGAACCTGTCGACGCCGCGGTTCACCCTGGACGGAATCGGCACGCCGCGAGCCGTGCTCGTTCCCGTGACCCCGACGATCGGTCTGATCTTCTTCGCGCGCGCCATGCGTTCGAGTCTACGGAGCACCGTATTCCGTGACGGGATGACCGGAGTCGGGCATCCCGTCGGTCTCGTATGCTTTCACAGTGCCTCGCCTCATCACGCTGAACGACTTCGACAACATCCGGGACCGTGCCTTCCGTGGCGAGGACCAAGACAGCGCCATCGCCGAGACACTGCGCTCCTGGGCGCTGGATCCGGAGCGCTACGAGCTTGCAGCGGATGTCTCGCGCGCGGCCGTTCTCGTCGAGGCGGGCGAGAACTTCGGCTATGCGGGCGATCACGCCGAGGCCCTCCGCATGTTCGAGGCCGCGCGGCTCGACGGCGGTCCCACCTATGCCGACACCCGCGCACTCTCCGTGCAGGCGCTCTACCAGGGCGGTCAGAAGGATGCCGCACTCGAACTCGCGAACGCCCTTCGCAAGGAAAGCCCCGATCACGCCACCACCTACCTGTTGCTCGGGAGCTTCTTCGAGCTCGTCGACGAGTACCAGCTCTCTCAGCGCTGGTACTCGATGGGCATCCGCGCGATGGACAGCGGCAACGCTCCAGGCTCCGAACAGCAGTACGAATCGATGCTGATCGGCCGTGCTCGCGTGCGCGGCGAACTGCAGCTGGCTCCTGACACCCTCGACGAGGCCGCCAAGATCATCGTCGAAAGGTACGCGGCGACGCAGGACTGAGCTCGCGCCACCCTGCTAGCCCCGGCCCCGCGTGGCCCCTACCCCGCGCCACCGCACGTGATCGCCACTTTCTGCGGGTTCGCAAGCCCCGAATCCGCGAGAACTGGCGACGACTCGCGGAGGGACGGAGCGGGGCGGGACGGGATGAGGCGGAGCGGGGCAGTGCGGGATGACGCAGAGCGAGGTGGTATCAGAAAAGGCAAATACACCTTAGGTGAAAAAGCTGCTGGTGTCACTGTCCTGGTCACAACCACCGGTTCTCGGTAGGCATGATGGATGGCCGAACCGATGTCCCTCGCGACCGAAGAGCTCGGCCGTCGCATCCGGGACTGGCGCACCGGCCAGGGACTGACACAGGAAGAGCTCGCCAGCGGCTCCGGCGTCGACTCGACGACGATCGGCAAGATCGAGCGAGGCGAACGCAACCCGAACGTGCACAATCTCATCCGCATCGCCGTGGCGCTCGGTGTCGATCCTGGCCAGCTGCTGCGAGGCATGAAAGGGGACATGGTCCCCACGACCGAGACGCGACCCACACCGGCCGAACGGTTCCAGCGCAAGACGCACCGCGGGCGCCGCTAGCGCACACGAGACGGCGGCTCCGAGGTCCGTCCATCCAGGGACCGGGTACAAACACTCTGGTCCCGTACGCTGCCTTCCTCCTAGACAAGTGTCTATGGTTGAGCCGTTCTCACTTGCCGCTGGTGCGGTCGGTGAACGGTTGCGGGTCATCCGCACGGAGCTCGGCCTGAGCCAGGAAGAGGTCGCGCATCTCGCCGACATCCATCCGACCAACTACGGCAAGATCGAGCGCGGCAGGGCCAATCCGAGCCTCAGCACGATCATCCGCATCGCGACGGTTCTCGACACGGATGCCGGCGACCTGGTGACAGGGCTCACGATCGCCGATCTGCCGGGACGCCATCGCCTCTACACGGCCAAGGACTTCATCCTGGAGCGCGAGCGCATGCGCTGACCTGTGGTCAGAAGCTTGCCCGCCACAGGTACTCGTCTCCGTTCGCGCGGTGCCATCGCACGACCAGCACAGTTGCTCGCGCAAGGTCGTGACCGTGGATGCGGATCTCGGTGGTCTCGCCGGGCTCGAGCGTGATGGGTGCCTGCACCGGCATGCTGCCGGCGCCGAGCAGGGAGAACCGCACTCCTTTGAGCGTCTCGAGACTGGCGTTGCGCAGCCGATAGCGCGGGGGAGTCCCGCGGTCGAAGACGAAGGGAACGGGGTAGGCCAGCAGTGTGCCGGCGACTGTCTCATCGGGTCGGGTTGTGGTCATGCAGGCACGTTAGGTCGGGCATCCGACGCCTGGACCCGAGCTGTGGAACACGGTGCTGCGGCAGCAGCTGGGGACGGAGAACCGGCTACACGCCGTAGTCGGTGTTGTAGCGGTCGAGCACGCTCCCGATGTCGGAGTCGAGCGCGAGAGCGCCACCCTCGAGGTACAGGCCACGGGTGCAGAACCGGCGCAGGTCCTTCTCGTTGTGCGAGACGAAGAAAAGGGTGCGGCCCTGCGCCAGCATGTCTTCGATGCGTCGGTAGCACTTCTCCCTGAAGCCCTTGTCGCCGACGGCGAGCACCTCGTCGACGATGAGGATGGGTTCGTCGAGCTGCGTGATCACGGCGAAGGCGATGCGCACCTTCATGCCGCTCG
>JBQCJQ010000724.1:0-2011 GCA_051952615.1 Humibacter sp. | reverse complement strand
GAGGTCGTCCGATGATCCGGATCGGCGTAGTGCTCATCGGCATCATCGTCGCCCTCTTGGCGCTGCTCCTCGCAGGTCTGGCGCACGTCGCATCACAGGTCAACGACTGCCCTGTCGACCCGAGCCTCTGCAGCGGGACGAGCCAGTGAGCGACACCCACGGCACTGAAGCTGGCTACCAGCGCCACCGCCGCGCCGGCGAGCAACCGTGCGGCCACTGCGTCTGGGCACACCGGGACTACAACCGCATCACCGCGAAGCAGCGCGAGGAACGCGCGCTCCGCCGACTCGAGGCTAAGCCGAGGCCCGTACTCATCCCCGGTCTCAGCGCGCAGCACGGCACCCCGCAGGCCATCCAGCAACACGCCCTCGAACAGTCGCCCATCTGCGACCCCTGCCTGACCTCGGCGTGCGACTGGGAGCGGTACGAGACGTACCGCTACCTCCGACGCCTGCGGGGCGCCTCATGACCATCTCCCAGACCCGCCTGCGGAAGCTCCGCGCCCTCCAACGACGACGCCAAGACCAGACCTGCCCGACATGCGACGGCCACGGCGAACTGACCCGCTGCGTCAACGACGGCCCCACGGGCTGCTCCCACCAGTTCGACCCCACCTGGCCCTGCCCTGACTGCCACGGCGAAGGAACGCACCCATGACCACGACCGAGATACCCGAGACGGCGGAGTCGGCCTTCGCTGCGGCGCTCGCCCGTTTCCAGGCCGAGGTCCCGCACATCGGCAAGGACCAGACCGCGAACACCGGCTCCTACTCCTACGCATACGCCGACCTCACCGACATCACCCGCACCTCACTCCCCCTGCTCGCGGCCTGCGGGTTCGCCTGGACGGCCCGTACCGCCGTCACCGAGGCGGGGTTCGTGCTCCTGTCGTCGCTGAAGCACAGCGCCGGCTGGACCGAGACGTGCGAGTGGCCCTTGCCGGACCCGGCCCGCGCCAACGCGCAGCAAGTCGGCTCCGCCCTCACCTACGCCCGCCGCTACACCTTCACCGCCCTGACCGGCGTGGCCCCGGGCGGGGAGGACGACGACGCGCAGGCGACCAAGGACCGGCCCGCAGCCGACGCGCCACCGCCGAGTCCTGTCGTGGCGGCGAAGAACGCCTTGTGGGAGCAGGCGCAGCGGCTCGGCTGGGACATCGAGCAGCTCCGCGAGCGGTACGCCCAGGACAACGGCGGCTCCGTGCTGGAGAGCGCCTCCGTCCGTGAGATGCGCGCCTACGCGAAGCAGCTCGCGAAGGAGAGCCCCAGCGGCCTGCCTCTCAACAAGGACGGCAGCGTCTCCCGCAGCCAGACGAGTGAGGAGGAGCGGGTCGACGCGGGGATGATGAGCGACGACGAGCGCAAGGCACACAAGGAGCTCGTCCAGGACGTCACCGGCGACGAGAAGAAGGCCGAACGCATCAGCGGCGGTGTCGATCCTTCCGAAGACCCGTGGGCGAACATCCCGGTGGCCACCCCGGGCGGTGCCGCATGACCCTGCACATCGGCGGCGTCTACACGCTCGAGGATCAGACGAAGCTCCACGACGTCCGGAAGCACTGCTGGACGTGCGGGAAGCGCCTCGCCGAGGTCATCCACGACCCGCACGGCTGCTGGCGCGCCGGCGACTTCGTCTGCATCGACTGCGGCACGGCCTACGCCCCGGCGCGGGTGCTTGCCTCATGAGCCTCACCCCCGTCCAGGTCGAGGCGAAGCTGACCGCCCTCGTCGGCGAGATGTACGACTCCCAGAAGGCCCTGCGGACGGCGCGGGACGCCGAGACCGACGCTGAGATCAAGCACAAGCGCGCCGTCGCTGCTGCCTTCCACTCCCCCGACTGCCCCAAGGTCACCCGCGGCGGCTACACCGTCGCCGACCGCGACGCCTGGATTGACCAGCAGTGCATGAACACCTGGGCCGCGATGAAGGTCGCCACCACAGCACGGGAGGTCGCACAGGACAACCTCCGCGTTGTCCTTGCCGTCGCCGAGACGGTCCGCAGCCTCGGCGCCT
>JBQCJQ010000723.1:0-3986 GCA_051952615.1 Humibacter sp. | reverse complement strand
CAGACCATCGACGTCCCGAGCGGCTCGCTCACCATCAGCGCGACGGCCTCGGGCGTGACGGTGACGGTCACCGGCAACCTCCTTCTGCCGGGCGCACGGCTCGAGATCGACGCGGCCACCATCACGGTGACCCACGGGGTGACCATCGACACCCGCACGGCGACCGGCGCCGGAAACGTGACCTTCGCCGCGACGGATGCCGAGACCGGGGCCCCAGCATCCGCTTCCGTCACGATCGACGGGGCGACGGTGCACGGCGGAACGATCACCCTCTCGGCCACCGCGACGCAGACGCCGTCGGGGTCGCCGGTGGTCGGTCAGAACGTGGTGTCGGCGACATCCGCAGCACTCGTGGCCGTGATCGGAGCCGCGCTCCTCGACGCCGCCGGAGACGTCGCACTGAACAGCTCATCGTCGGTGACCGCGAACATCACCTCGACCGGCACAGGAGCCAGCAGCGCCGCGGACGCCGCCATCGCCACCGCCACGATCGACAGCACCGCGACGACGCGGGTCAGCGACACTGCGACCGTTCACGCGAACGGGGCGCTCTCGCTGGTGGCCGCGAACAACACAGCGGTGACCACCACCGCCGACGCAACGGCCGCGACCGCCGGAGCGGGCGTCGCGGTCTCGAGGGTGACGAGCAACACGGCCGCCTACATCGACAGCGACAGCAACCTCGGACTCTCGGCAGGCAGCGTCAGCGTCGCTGCCGACTCGAACAACGTCGTCGTCACGGTCGCCAAGGCGAGCCCTGGCGGCTCGACCGCGAACGATTCATCGCCCGACTCCACAACCGACGGTCACGCACAGGCGCCCGGCGGCACCATCGACGTCGCGGGCGCGCTCTCGTACACAGACCTCCAGCAGTCGACCCACGCGTACATCGCGCCGATCGGCGGCGGGCTGGTCATCGCGGTCACCGGCACCAGCGGCTCAGGTGGGGCGGCGCCGATCAACGTGCACGCCGGCAACCAGGGATCGTCGTCGGCCTCCGCAGACGGCAGCGCGGCGGCGAGCGATCCGAACGGAGTCGGGGTCGCGGTCGCGGTGAACACCGCGAACGTCACGACCGATGCGCACGTGTCAGGAGTGACGGTGACGACCCCGTCGCTGAACGTCGAGGCGGTGACGAAGCCGGCCGCGAGTGGAGCGACCAACACGTTCGGCGCGAGCGCGACATCCGGTGCCGGCGGAGGAACGAACGTCGGCGTCGCCGGCGCGGTCGCCGTCAACATCGTGACGCTCAACACCACAGCCACCCTGACGGGCGCACCCGTCACCGCGTCCGGCTCCGACGTGACGCTGGCCGCAACGTCGAACGACACCAACAACTCGACAGCGGTACCGGGCACCGACGGCACGGGCGCGGCGACCGGCATCGGGGCATCCGTCGCGCTCAACATCATCAACGACACCACGGCGGCGGGACTCGCCGCCGGCTCCGGTCTCAGCGGAGCGCACAACCTGACGATCACCGCCGACTCGGTGTCGCCCGCAACCACGGTCTCGAAGGGCGCGGCGTACTCCAAGGACGTCGCGGTCGCGCCGGTGTACGCGCTGACCACCTCCAACGTGCGGACGACGGCGAACAGCGAGACGGGAAGCCCGCTCACCCTCACCGGCACCTACACGGCGACCGCACACCAGGTCTCGAGCGTGACCACGACGGCGACCGGCGAGGCGCAAGCGGACGGGTCCCTGGGCGTTGCCATCGCGCAGACCTACGCCAACCACGTCGTGCAGGCGACCACGCATCGCGACGTGACGGCGGGCGACGCGTTCAGCCTCACCGCGAACGGTGCCTCCGGCGTGACCACCACCGCCACCGCCTCCAACACCGGAGCCCCTGGCACGGATGCCTCACCGGCGTCACCAGGAGACCTGGCTTCCGGAGCGCGCACCTTCGCGGACAACGCAGCCCCGACGAGCGGCGGCGCCCTCCCGAACGGATCGGGCGGAAGCGGCGACAACCCGGGACCGGGTCAGCCCGCCACTCCTGCTGGAACGGTCAGCGTTGCAGCAGCGATCGCGATCACCGTTCACAGCGCGAGCGCCGACGCCTCGATCGACGGCGTGACCATCGTCGCGAAGACCATCGGGCTGACGGCGACCGAGAACGTCTCGGCCGCCACCATCGCCTCCGGCGGCCCCTCGACCCGTGCACCACCGGGAGGCGGAACGAGCATTGCGGCCGCTGTCGCGGTCACCATCGCCGATGTCGCCGTCACCGCGAACGTCGGACCCCACACCACCCTCACCACGACCTCCCTCAGCATCACCGCCGGCGTCGGCTCCACGAACGCCGCGGGAACCGCGGACCCGACCGATCGGTTCGCCACCACCTCCACAGCTGGAGCCGGTACCAACGGCTCGCTGGGAATCGCCGGCTCCGTCGCCATCCAATCGGCGACCATCACCACGTCGGCCTCGCTTCTCACCGACGGCACCTCGTCTCCCGTCGTCAGCCTGACCGGGTCTCTTTCCGCACAGGCCTCGTCGTCCGTCGCCTCGACGGTGTCGGCACTCATGGCCGACAGCGGATCGGGCACTCCGACGACCGGCATCGGCGTCTCCTTCGCCCTCGCGCTGCAGAACGACACCACGACCGCTGCGATCGCGAACGGCTCGGTCGTCACCGGCGCCACCGACGTGACGCTCGCCGCGACCTCCCACGACGACGCGACGGTCACCGCGAAGGCGGGTGCGGCATCCACCGGCGTCTCGGTCGCACCGTTCGGCTCGGTGCTCGCGGCCAACGTCACCACGACGGCACTCATCGGAACCGGTGCGACGCTGACCGCGACCGGAGCACTGCACCTCACCGCGGAGCAGCACGCGTCGGCGACCGCCGTCGCCGACGGCACCGTGCAGGGCGGCGCGAAGGCCGCCGTCGGTGCGGGGCTCGCCCTCGTCATCACCGTCGACAAGGTGACGGCGACCGTCGCCAGGTCGATCACGGCGGCATCCATCGCACTCGGCGCCACCGGATTCAGCGCGAGCACCGCCACGGTGACCGCCTCGGCATCGGGAGCGCCATCGAGCGGTTCGGCCGGCGGGGCAGGCAGCGGTGTCGACGACAGCGTCACGGGAGCGAAGGGCACGGCGACCGACCTCGCAGCGCAGACCGGCAGCGGAGCACCCGGTACGACGAGCGCGCCGAGCGCCTCGACGTCCCAGGGCGGCGTCGCCGCCGCGGCAGCGATCGCAGTCGTGGTCTCCACCCCGACCGCGCAGGCCGCCGTGGTGGGAACGGGCGTGACGCTGACGGCGTCCGGCGCGGTCACGATCTCGTCAGCACAGAACGCCGACGCCTCCACCACAGCGGACGGATCCGCGGTCTCCACCGCCGACCTCGTGATCGGCGCGGCGGTCGCCGTCACCCTGCTGCACGCCGTGAACACGGCGTCGCTGCCTGCGGGCGACGCGGTGAAGGCGGCATCGCTCGTGCTCTCCGCCACCGTCGCTGTCGACGGGACCGACACCGGCTCGACCGTCGGAGCATCGGCGACCAGCGGCGCAGGCGGAGGCAGCGTCTCCGTCGCCGGGTCGCTCGCGCTCGCCGTCGTGACGCCCGTGACCCAGGCCTCCCTCGCCGGTGCGGTGACCCTGACGGGTGGCGCGCTCACCGTGACCGCGGCGTCGGATGTCACCTCCATCGTGACCGCAGTGCCGACGCCGGCAGGCGTGACCGCGACGAAGGCGGGCATCGGGGCATCCGTCGCCCTCGACCTGGTCACCGACCAGACCACCGTGACGATCTCGGGAACGGTGAGCGGCGCGACGGACGTGACACTCGCGGCGACCGCGAAGGATGCCGCGACGACCACGGCGAAGTCCGGCTCGTCCGGCGGCGGGGTCGCCCTCGCCCCAGCGGTCGCGATCACCCTCTCGACCGTGCAGACCTCGGTCGCCGTTCTCGCGGGGGCGACCATCACCGTGACGGGCGCGTTCGCGGCGGGAGCGACGCAGAACGCGTCCGC
>JBQCJQ010000722.1:0-2031 GCA_051952615.1 Humibacter sp. | reverse complement strand
CTCGGACACGGTACCGCCGTCTACTGTACGCGACGCGCATCCGCTGGGCCAATCGAGCGGTGTCGCTGCACGACGTACGGTGGATGGATGCGCGTGCGTCCGGTCATCCTGCTGTCTGCGGTTGGCCTGGTCGTCACCGCGGGCATCTGGGTGCGGCTCCTGCTGACGGCGAGGACACGCGCGTCCGCCGTGCTGAACGAGACGCTTCCGGTGCACTCCGCGTGGTGGCGTGCCCGCGCGAAGGAGCAGGGCGAGCTGCTCTACGTCGCGCTCGGCGACAGCTCGGCTCAGGGCATCGGGGCAACGGTGCCGGATGACGGCTACGTCGGCATCTTGCTCCGCCGCATCCCGCAGCGCAGCGGGCGATCGGTTCGCACGGTCAACCTGAGCGTGTCGGGCTCCACGACGACGGATGCCGTCGGCTACCAGCTTCCGCGGCTGAAGAAGCTGCAGCCCGACATCGTCACGCTCGCGATCGGCGTCAACGACCTCGCCGCATGGAACGAACGTGCGTTCGCGGCTGGCATCACGGAGATCCTTGAAGCGCTGCCCGCCGGAGCGATCGTCGCCGACCTCCCGTACCTCTACCTACCGCGCAGCGAGCGCAGGGTCGCGGTGGCGAACCGCCTCATCCGACGGCTCGCGGATGCCCGCGGGCTACACGTCGCACCCCTCCACGCCGTGACGAAGCGCGCCGGACTGCTGGGCATCTTCACACTCTTCGCCGGCGATCGGTTCCATCCCAACGATGCCGGTTACACGTTGTGGGCCTCCGCGTTCGCGCCGCTGGTCGATGCGCGCGTTGACGAGCTCATCGCGGCGGAGCATCCGATCGAGCGAGCAGGCATCTGAGGCGTCGGGGTCTCATCTCCTCGTCCCCAGCAGGATGACCGGCGGGTTCTTCACACGACGGAGCGCTCCACCCTGCAGCGTCGGCGGTGTGCCGTAACGTCAGCGGCAGGGTCAGAGGCAACACAGGGCGGGGCAGGTCGGAGCGACGATGGCGAAAGCGCAGGGCGGGTACCGCTGCACGGTGTGCGGGTGGATGACGGCGAAATGGGTCGGCAAGTGCGGTGACTGCCAAGCCTGGGACACCATGACCGAGGTCGCTCAGCCGTCCGGTCGCGTCGTGTCGGCGCGCATCGCCGACGAGCGCACGGCCACGCCCATCACCGAAGTGTCGACGGATGCCGTCTACCACTGGCCCAGCGGCATCGACGAGTTCGACCGGGTGCTCGGCGGTGGCATCGTCCCCGGCGCCGCGATCCTGCTCTCGGGCGAGCCGGGCGTCGGCAAGTCGACTCTGCTGCTCGAGGTGGCGTCCCGTGCCGCCGCGGCGAAGTCGCGGGTGCTCTACGTCTCGGCCGAGGAGTCCGCAGGGCAGGTGCGACTGCGGGCGGAACGAACCAGGGCGATGCACGCGAACCTCTTCCTCGCGGCCGAGACCGATCTCGCCGCGGTGATCGGACAGATCGACGCCGTCGACCCCCAGCTCGTCATCGTCGACTCCGTGCAGACCGTGGCGAACAGTGCGCTCGACGGCCTCGCCGGTGGACCGAGCCAGGTGCGCGAGGTGGCGACCACGCTCATCCGGGTCGCGAAGGAGCGCAACCTTCCGATCCTGATCGTCGGCCACGTCACCAAAGACGGGCAGGTCGCCGGCCCGCGGGTGCTCGAACACCTGGTCGACGTCGTGTGCCAGTTCGAGGGCGATCGCCAGACCGCGCTGCGCTTCGTGCGGGCACTGAAGAACCGCTTCGGCCCGGTAGACGAGGTCGGTTGCTTCGAGATGACGGGCGACGGCATCGCGGAGGTTCCCGACCCGAGCGGGCTGTTCCTCAGCCGCAACGCCACCCAGGTCTCCGGCACCTGCGTCACCGTGGCAATGGAGGGTCGCCGTGCGCTTCCCGTCGAGATCCAGGCCCTGGTGATCGACACGCAGGCACCGAACCCGCGACGCGTCACGAGCGGAGTGGATGCCGCACGGCTCGCCATGCTGCTGGCAGTGCTGGAGCGCCGCGCGAACATCCG
>JBQCJQ010000721.1:0-3642 GCA_051952615.1 Humibacter sp. | reverse complement strand
CTGCTCAACGACGACGTCTTCGCCGCGATCGACAAGATCTCGAACGTGCGCAATGCCGTCTCCGGACCGGCCGACGACGACCAGGGCATCGGCAACGCAGCAGAGGCGAACCTGGTCCCGACCGACGACCACGGCGGAACGTTCGGTCGCAGCCCCGAGCAGATCCTGAACATCGTCTACCTGAGCCCGACTCCGGCGACGTCCGGCGGTTTCTACCCCAACGGGCTCAACGGCGAGCTGCGGATGAGCGGCGGTCGGTAGTCGCGTACTCGGCGATGTGGTCGATGGCGAGGTCGAGCGCGACCTCCATCGGCCTGATGTCGTGGGCGGTCTGCGCAAGAAGGTAGCCGCCCTGCAGTGCCGCCATGAGGCCGACCGCGAGTCGTTCGGGGTCGGCCTCAGGCGACAGCGTGCCTGCGGCCTGCATCCGATCGAGTCCGCGGGCGAGCAGTTCGTCCCATTCCGCGAAGGTCTTCGCGAGAGTCTGCCGAGCCGTCTCGTTCTGATCCGCGATCTCGTTCGCCAGTGAGCCGATGATGCACCCGTATGCACCGCTCTGCAGTGTGTTCTGCTGAACGATGGCATCCCGCCACCGTCGCAGTCCGCTCAGCGACTTCACCGTGCGCAGCCGAGTGGTCTCACGCTCCAGCACCACCCGCGACTGCCACGCGACGACCTCGTCGACCAGGGCATCCTTGTTGGCGAAGTGCTGATGGAACTGCGACTTGCTCGTCGTCGTCGCCCGCAGCACGTCGTCGATCGTGGTCGCGCTGACTCCCTTGACGCGCATGAGCTCGGCGGCCGCGCGCACCATGCGCTCCTTCGTCGCCGCGCCCCTGGCCGTCACCCGCCGCGTCCGCACCGTGCCGTCGTCGTGCACTGCCCCGTCGTCGTGCACTGCGCCGTCGTCGCGGACGGTGCTCTCACGATGCTCGGGCATGCGGTCAGCTTAATTGCGACATGTACCGCCGTATAGAAGGGACCCGCGCTCAGATTCTCGGGTCGTGATTTCCTCGCGCCAGCGCGTGCTCGACGAACGCAGCCGCCGCCCGTGTGAGCGGCTTCGCCCGATGGATGAGGTGCACGTCGTAGCGCTCGGGGGGAGAGACCTGTCGAACGACGGCACCGCGGCGTGCGGCATCCCTTGCGACCGACTCGGTCAGGAAGGCGCTGGCGACGCCCTCGAGGATGAGCGGCACGATCGCCTCGCGGTGGGGTGTCTCGACCGCAACGGAGAGCGGGATGCCCTGCTCGAGCACTCGATCGAGCAGGGCTCGGGTGCGCGTTCCGGGGAAGCCGCTGATGAAGGTGCGGCCTGCGAGCTCGTCGAGCGTGACGGGGCCGCCGGCGGGGGAGCCCGGCGGGCTCACCAGCATGATCTGGTTCGCGGTGAACGCGTGCGCCACCAGCTCGGAGGACGCGACCGGGCGGTCGACGAGCGCGATCTCGCACTGGGCGGAGAGCACGGCCTCGGCCGCGATGGCGCCGTCTTCCGCGGGGAAGAGAGCGACGACGACCTCCGCGTGTTCGCGTCTGAAGCTGCCGATGAGATGGGCGAGCGGGTCGACGGTCAGCCCGGGAGGCGCGGCGATGCGCACCTTGCCGCCGTGCAGCCCGCGCAGCGCGACCATCTCGTCGCCGGCCTCCTTGATCTCCTGAAGGATGTGCCTGGCGTGTGGCAGCAGCGTCAGCCCGGGCTCGGTGAGGACGACGCCCTTGCCGCCGCGGTGGAACAGCGGGGCGCCCACCTCGGTCTCCAGACGCCGGATGCCCTCGGAGAGCGACGGCTGCGTGACGTGCAGGACATCGGCTGCCGCGGTGAAGCTGCCGCGCTCGCTCGCGGCGACGAAGTATTCGAGGAACCGAACTTCCATAGGCGCAGTCTATGAGAGTCATCGACAGAATAGGCTGGCGCTTTGCAAAAGAGGGAGCTTTGATCGTTGGGAGCTGGTTCGCCAGCCATGCGCGCTGACCCCCGAACGCGCGTACCCTCACACTGATCAGGAGTGACCATGAACAACGGAGTTACCGTCATCCGCTCCAGGGACGATGTCGTTCGAGAGGTCAACGAGAGCCCGCGGCACGCGGGTCTGACTCGGATGATCGGCATCATCGCCCTCGGCGGGTTCTTCATCGACGCGTACGACTTCACCAGTCTGAGCGCGGGCGCCGTTCAGCTGAAGCAGGAGTTCGGTCTGAGCGACGCGGTGTTCGGCGCCGTCACCGCCGTGATGGCACTCGGCGCCGTCGTCGGCGCTCTCTCCGGCGGATACTTCGTCGACCGGTTCGGACGGCTCCGCATGTTCATGGTGAACATCCTGCTGTTCGTGGTCGCGACCATCGGTGCGGCGCTGGCTCCGAACTTCGGCGTGCTGATCGTCTTCCGCTTCCTCATCGGTGTCGGCGTCGGCCTGGACGTTCCGGTCGCGATGGCCTTCCTCGCCGAGTTCATGGCGATGAAGAAGAAGGGGCGCTGGGTCGAGTCGGCCGCCGTCATGTGGTCGGCAGCGACCATCACGGGTCTGCTCGTCGCGCTCATCCTGAACGCGGCGGGAGTCGGGAACGAGCTCTGGCGGTGGGCCATCGGGCTCGGGGCGGTGCCCGCCGTGATCATCCTGATCCTGCGCTACCGCTACATGGCGGAGAGCCCGATGTGGTCGGCGAGCCGTGGCGACCTGACCGAGGCCGCACGTATCCTCACCCGCGTCACCGGGCGTGCGTACGAGGTCGACCCGAGCGCCGAGGTCGAGGCGCGCGAGGCCGTGAAGCCGAAGGGCTTCGGAACGATCATGCGCGAGCTGTTCTCGTCGAAGTTCCGCAGCCGGAGCATCCTGATCGCGATCATGAGCTTCACGCAGAGCATCCAGTTCTCGTCGGTCGGCTTCTACATGCCGCTCATCGTGTTCTCGTTCATCGCGAAGAACGTGCAGACCTCGCTGCTCGCCTCGATCGGCTCCAACGCGTGCGGCCTCGTCGCCGCGCTGCTGGCGAGCTACATGGTGAACCGTCTCGGCCTGCGCACACTCTCCATCATCGGGTTCACCGGTGTCGCGGTCATCCTGATCATCCTCGGCGTCTTCGGACCGTCGCTGCCGGTGTTCATCGGGCTCGCGCTGCTCGCGCTGTTCGTCGGCTTCCACACCTTCGGACCCGGCTCGACCGCTCAGTCGTACTCGGCACTCTCGTACCCGACGGAGATCCGAGGCGCCGGCGCCGGCCTTTCGCAGGCGTCGAACCGCACGGGAAGCCTCATCGCCCTGTTCCTCGTGCCCGTGCTGCTCGGAGCGTTCGGTCTGTACACCACGTTCCTCGTGCTGCTGGTCGCCCCGGTGATCGGCCTCATCGCCCTGTGGGCGATCAAGTGGGAGCCGATCGGCAAGAACCTCGAGGGAGAGGCGGAGAACGTCTCGCTCCTCGCTCACTGATCCGGCAACCCGGCACCACGACGAACCCGAGGACGAGACGAGACGATGAACCGCAAGACGCTGCTGACCATGCTGAAGCCCCAGCTGGACGATGTCCACGCCGAAGGTGCCGGCCGGTTGCTCGATGCGGTCGCCGCGTACCTCGACGACGTCGGACCGACACGGCTGACGGATGCCCCGCCGGCGTTCACCTTCGATCCGGAGGCTGCGTCGTCGT